>JAEZNF010000299.1 GCA_023441845.1 Bacillota bacterium
TTTTAAAGCTGTTAATACGTTGGGAACTAAAATCGCTGCCGATCATAATATAAATCTGGTGATTAACGGATTAAGCAGGGGACAAATATTTGAGATAGATTTACATGGGTTGTTCAGATTGGGAATATTTGATGAGAAGCTTATTGAAGAGAGTTTGAAATTATTTAGAAAAAGCTATTACTCAAAGATTGAAAGGACTGCCTGTCTGCTTAATGTAGATATTACAGATGAAATGTTGGAAAATATTAATTATGTTAACTATTTTAGGTATGATAACGTTTCTACAAAGGAAATATACGAGTATCTGAGATTAAAAGACAAAGAATGGGCCCGGCCAAAAGATACAGGGGCTTCATCTTCCAATTGTGTAATCAATGATGCCGGAATATTTGTTCATATCAAAGACCGTGGTTTCCATTTTTATAATCCTCAAGTAAGCTGGGAATGCAGACTGGGAGTTGTAACCCGGGAAGAAGTAGAAAAAGAAATTATGGGATATGAAACCGATTATGCTAATGTGCAAAATGTGTTGGAAGATATCGGTTACTACAACGCGTTCTATAATGTATGTGTTATGGATAGGGAAGATAAAGTAGGTGTCAGAAGGCGATATGCCTTTATATATGCAAAAAATGGCTTAAATATTGAAGAGTTGAAGAGTCATCTTACAAAAGAGCTGCCTTCAAATATGATTCCGGATGATTTTATTATCCTTGAGGAAATGCCATTTAATAGTGAAGGGGAAATTGATCAATCGGCTTTATCAAATATTATTGAGGGTTGATGGGATTATTATGATCAATTCATCAGGGGAGGTAAATATGGAGCAAAAAAATATTTTGTTGGCAATTCTACCTTATTGGAGTCCGGTTATTCCTCCGGTAGGGTTGTCCTCATTAAAAAGCTATTTGACTTTACATGGATATCATGTAAAGAACATTGATTTTAATACTAAAACAGAATCAATCCATTTTTATTATGAGTATTTGGACCGCTTAATGAAATATATACCGGAAGAGAAAAGGGGGACTTTTAAAAACTTAGTCCACGATATATTGGAAGATCATTTGATTGCTTACATAAAATATAGAGAAAATAAGAATTCCAACGAAGAACTCTACAATGAATTAGTGAAATATATTATTTACAACACTTTTTATGTTGAAGTTGATGATATACTTATTAAAGAGCTCGACCAGTTAATAGAAACTTATTTACAAGTTATAACGGAATATTTTGTTTTTAAATTGGATTATGAAAAAACTGATGTTTTTGGTTTAACTTTATATAAAACAAATTTAGCATTTTCGTTATTTGTATTAAAACTAATTAAAGATAAATTTCCATGGATTAAAACAGTTGTAGGTGGAGGAGTATTTGTTGATACTCTTAAGTTAGGCACCCCCAACTTTGATACTTTTTTGTCGGAAACCAAACTGTATATCGATAAAATAATAATTGGCGAAGGAGAGGAATTACTGTTAAAATATCTTAATGGAGAATTTCCTGAAGATAAAAGATATTTAACCCGTGAAGACTTGACTGACGATGAAAAGATTCCAATGGATTCAAAGCCTGTACCGGATTTATCGGATTTTAATTTATTTAAATATAATAATTTAGCAGCAAATGCCTCAATAGGCTGTATTTATAATTGTACGTTTTGTAACGAGGCAAGTTTTTATGGTAAATATAAAACAAAATCCATTCAAAAAATCTATACGGATATGTTAACATTGTATAACCAGTACAAGGTCAATCTGTTTTTTATGACGGATTCTTTGTTAAATCCGGTAATTGATGATATCACTAAAGAATTTATAAGCAAAAAAGCGCCCTTCTATTTTGATACATATTTTAGAATTGATAAAAATACCGAAAACCAGGAGAAAGTTTTTTCCTGGAGGATGGGTGGTCTTTATCGGGTAAGGTTGGGGATTGAATCCGGTTCCGAAAAAATGTTGAAAATTATGAACAAATATTATAGTATAGACCGCATTAAGAATAATTTGATTAATTTGTCAAAAGCAGGAATTAAAACAACAACGTATTGGGTAATCGGTCATCCTTACGAAACTGAAGAAGACTTTATGAAAACCCTGGATTTATTGGATGAAATGAAGAATTTTATATGGCAGGCTGAATGTAATCCGTTTAGGTATTATATAGGTGCCAACAATAGTGATGACGAATGGCAAAATGCGAGAAAAGAGTTTTATCCAGAGAAATATTGTGATATAATGCCTTATAAGACGTATACTTTAGATATCGAACCAAATAGAGAAATTATATACGACAGAGTAAGTAGATTTATTAACCATTGTAAAAAGATTGGTATACCGAATCCATATTCGGCTTATGAGATTTTTGAAGCAGATAAACGCTGGAAAATATTGCATTCGAATTCTGTGCCAACTACTGTTGAGTTACAAAAAGAAAGCATTATTGATAGCGTAAAAGGGAATATAACAAAAATTATTGTCTAAGTTTTAAAATTACTATTAAAAGGAGAGATGATTATGGGGGTAAAAAACGAAGATATTGGAATTAAAGATTATATTGAAAAAGTACCTGAAGTAGTTAAGATTCTGGATGAGTATAAATTATCCTGTAAAACATGTAAACGTAATTGCTTGGTGAAGAACATCCCTGAAATGGAAAGCTTCTCACTACAAAAAGATATGGATTTTACAAAAAAAATTGCGGAGTTGGAAAACAGTATTTAGTTTGGTTTAATAGTATAAGGTTTATCATAGTTTATGAAATATAAAGTTATACAAAAAATAAAATGAAGAGGGAAAAGATATGGCTATTAACTCTGATCCAAAACCAAGAGAATATGCAAGTTCAAAGGAAGAAATGAACCGACGGAAAAAAGCTTTTATGAATCTTTCAGGTAGTTTTTTTGTCAGTGTATGTATATTTTCGTTAGATTTTATTAAAATGGTGCCGCATATTTTAGTACCGACTTATATTATCGTTGCAACTATTCTTGTTATCTTAGTATTAAGAGCAAATAAGACCCAGGATAATCAAAAAAAATTGCGAATTTGTATTTCACATAATGAGCTTATATGGAAATTTAAAAGATCAAGTGATAAGTGTTTATTATCAGACATAAGAAGTATACGAATAAAAAGAAATATCAAAGGGTTTATAAGAGAAATAAGAATTGGTATATACGGGATGAAGTATCTATACATAAATGGACTTGAGGATTTTGAGGAATTTTTAAATGATTTGCTTGGTTCAACCAAAGATGTAAAAATTAAAAAGTTTAAAGAGCCTGTTGATTTTGACCACCCATTATATTACACGTTCCTTGGAACAACATTAGGTGTTCTGCTAACATTATTTTTCAGGTTCGTTCCAAGTATCGGTGAAACTAATGTGCAATATGTTCAAGTTGCATGTGCGGGATTTGTCATTTTTACCGGGTTATTTTTGCTTATAAACAAGCCTATCAGAGGGAGGTTTGGAAGCAAAAATTTAATTGCTGATTATATAAGTGGATCATTAGCTTTAGCAGCAGGCGTATTTATTATATTTTATTCAAAAATATTTTGGTGAATGGGTCTAATAA
>JAEZNF010000458.1 GCA_023441845.1 Bacillota bacterium
GGACTTCTTGAAAAGCTCAGGAATAGATGAGGAAAAATTGTTTTTTATTTTACAAAACTGTAGACAATGAATTTACGATGTGATATTATTATTAAAACTGAATTATATACCTTTAATTTAGTCCAGAGAGGCTGAAAGGTTAATATTTGCAAACGCTTTTTTTGCGCATTATAACTTCTTGCCTATCTGGCAGGGAGTTTTTTAGTTTATAGCCGTTTTTCGAAGAGAAATCATGCATAAGGTTAATGCGGGGTGACAAATATGGTAAGCAAAGCTGAAATAATGGATGAGAATAGTATAAGCAGGGCTATTATGAGAATATCCCACGAAATAATTGAGAAGAATAAAGGTATCGAAGATATTATACTTATCGGAATTCAACGCCGCGGTGTACCTCTTGCAAAGCGGATAGCAAAAAAAATTAAAGAGATCGAAGGAGTTCAGGTGCCTGTTGGAATTCTGGATATAACCTTTTACAGGGACGACCTGAGTATGTTGTCCGAACACCCAATAGTAAACGGAACAGAGATAAACTTTTCTGTTAGTGACAGGAAAATAGTACTTATAGATGATGTCATATATACCGGCAGGACTGCAAGAGCTGCAATAGATGCCGTTATGGATATAGGTAGGCCCAAGGTTATTCAACTGGCCGTATTGATAGACAGAGGTCACAGGGAGTTGCCTATTAGGGCTGATTATGTGGGGAAAAATGTTCCCACCTCCAAAAATGAAGTTATACACGTAAAACTTCTGGAAATAGACAATATGGATGCAGTCACAATAAGTGACATAGAAAAGGGAATCACGCATTAAAAAAGTGTTAAGGAAGGGATTAAGGTAATGAGGAAAATAGGAAGCAGTTATATCGGAATATTTTTGGAAAAAGCCAGTAAAAGTATTATATTTCTTATTTTCCAGCAATATAGGCTTGTTATCACTTTTAAGAATTCATATGAATATTCGAAAAAAATAGTAAGGGTATAGTCCTTACTATTTTTTTGAAATAATTTATTTTAAATGGGAGGTATTTAAATAAATGGTTTTAAAATCAAAAGATCTGCTTGGACTTAAAGACTTGTCCCAAGAAGAGATAGAGCTTATACTTCAGACTGCCAAAACCATGAAGTATGTCCTTAATACAAACAATAAAAAAACGCCGCACCTTCAGGGAAAATCAATAATTACACTTTTTTATGAAAACAGTACCAGGACGCGTTTGTCCTTCGAACTGGCTTCAAAGTATATGAGTGCGAGTGCTGCAAATATTTCTGCCTCCGGCAGCAGCGTTAAAAAAGGCGAAACGTTGATTGATACGGCTAAAACCATTGATATGATGGGAACCGATGTCATTATTATAAGACATTCAATGTCTGGAGCGCCTCATCTTATTGCCAAGAATGTCAGATCATCGGTGATAAACGCGGGGGACGGAATGAATGAGCACCCAACGCAAGCCCTTTTGGATATGTTTACAATTGTGGAGAAGAAGGGAAGCCTAAAAGGGTTAAAGATAGCCATATTGGGAGATGTTTATCACAGCAGGGTTGCAAGAAGCAATATATGGGGGATGGTAAAGATGGGTGCAGAAGTAAGTGTAGCCGGCCCATCAACCTTAATGCCTCCTGAAATAGAGAAAACCGGTGTGAAAGTTTATACCACCATCCAGGAGGCGTTGATAGACGCTGACGTTGTTATGGGACTCAGGGTCCAGTTGGAAAGGCAGAAGAAGGCTTTATTTCCGACTTCAAGGGAATATTCAAAGTTCTTTGGCATTGATGACAAAAGACTCAAGTTTGCCAAGGAGGATGCCCTTTTGTTACATCCGGGGCCTGTAAACAGGGGAGTTGAACTGTCGACATCCGTTGTTGACGGAGACCAGTCCTTGATAAATGAGCAGGTTACAAACGGTGTAGCTGTCAGGATGGCGCTTTTATACCTTTTGACAAGGAGGAATAGCAGTGAAAACATTAATTAAAGGTGGACATGTAATAGACGTAAAGAGCGGCATAAACGGTGTTTATGACATTCTGCTGGAAAATGACAGGATAATAGAAATAGATAAGGAAATTGAACTATTAAGCGGAGATATAATTGATGCTTCAGGTAAATATGTCCTTCCGGGGCTTGTGGATGCTCACTGCCATTTGAGGGAGCCCGGCTTTGAATATAAGGAAGACATAGAGACCGGCACCCAGAGTGCAGCGGTGGGAGGTTTTACCTCAATAGCCTGTATGCCGAATACAAACCCGGTTATAGACAATGAAGCAGTTGTAAAATATATTTTAAACAGGGCAAAGCAGGACGGGCTTGTAAATGTATATCCAATCGGTGCCATATCAAAAGGACTTTCAGGTGAAGAACTTTCCGAAATAGGAGAGCTGAAATTTGCGGGCGCGGTTGCCATTTCCGATGACGGTAAACCGGTAAATAAGGCTTCTCTTATGAAAAAGGCGCTTCAATATTCTTCGATGTTCGATATTACGGTGATATCACATTGCGAAGACCTTGAACTAGCTGAGGAAGGCGTTATGAACGAGGGTTACCAGTCCACAATCATGGGACTTAAAGGTATATCGTCAGCGGCAGAGGAGGTAATGGTATCAAGGGATTTAATACTCTCCGAGTATACAAAAGTACCGATTCACATAGCACACGTAAGCACCGAACTTTCGGTAGATTTGATACGTAACGCCAAGAAGAGGGGAGTCAAG
>JAEZNF010000477.1 GCA_023441845.1 Bacillota bacterium
TTTTCAAGCAGCTTCTTTTTTCGCGTTATATCACCGCCATAGCATTTGGCAAGTACGTCTTTACGGAAAGCCCTAACAGTTTCCCTTGCAATAATCTTACCGCCTATGCAAGCCTGAATGGGAATCTCAAACATCTGCCTCGGAATAGACTCCTTCAACTTTTCGGCTATTCTCCTGCCTCTGGTATAAGCCTTTTCAGTGTGTACTATAAAAGAAAGGGCATCGACAATTTCATTATTGAGCATTATATCAAGCTTAACCAGTTCGGATTTGCTGTATCCCAGTAATTCATAGTCAAGCGAGGCATACCCTTTAGACCTTGACTTCAGTGCATCAAAGAAGTCGTATATAATCTCATTTAAAGGCATCTCATAAGTTAAAATAACCCTACCCTCATCAATATAACTCATGTCCTTATAAACGCCGCGCCTTTCCTGGCTAAGCTCCATAATACTTCCCACATACTCGGTAGGAAGCATTATCGTAGCCTTGACGATTGGCTCTTCCATCCAGTCAATTTCGGCCGGCGGCGGCATATTGGTCGGATTATCTATATGCAGTACTTCACCGTCGGTTTTAATAACCTTATATATAACACTGGGTGCCGTTGTAACCAGGTCCAGGTCATATTCCCTTTCAAGACGCTCCTGGATTATCTCCATATGCAAAAGTCCGAGGAATCCGCATCTGAAGCCAAAACCTAAAGCTCCCGACGATTCAGGTTCAAAAGACAATGCCGCATCATTTAATTGAAGCTTTTCAAGGGCATCCCTTAAATCCCCGTATTTAGCTCCATCTGCAGGGTATATTCCGCAAAAGACCATGGAATTAACTTTTTTATAACCCGGTAAGGGTTCCTTTGCCGGGTTGTCCGAGAGTGTTACAGTATCTCCAACCCTTGTATCCCTTACATTTTTAATACTTGCAGCTATATAGCCGACATCCCCGGCTAAAAGCTCATTGCAGGGCGCCAGAGCCCCCGGTCTGAAATACCCTATCTCGGTAACCACGAACTCTTTCCCCGTGTACATCAGCCTTATAGTGTCCCCGACTTTCAGTCTTCCTTCCTTAATCCTTGTATATATTATAACTCCCTTATAGCTGTCGTAGAACGAATCAAAAATCAGTGCTCTTAAAGGAGCATTCTCGTCCTCTGTGGGACATGGTATTTTATTTACTGCAGCAACCAGAACTTCTTCAATATTAAGTCCGTTTTTAGCGGAAATCAGCGGAGCATCAGAGGCATCAAGACCGATTATATCCTCTACTTCCTTCTTTACATGTTCCGGCTGGGCACTTGGCAAATCTATCTTGTTTATTACCGGGATTATCTCAAGATTATGTTCCAACGCAAGGTAAACATTTGCCAAAGTCTGCGCTTCTATACCCTGTGCGGCATCAACTACGAGAACGGCTCCTTCACAGGCAGCAAGACTTCTCGATACCTCATAGTTAAAATCCACATGCCCCGGGGTATCTATAAGGTTCAATACATATTCTTCAGCATCTTCAGCTTTATAGATCATCCTTACTGCCTGGGATTTTATAGTTATACCGCGTTCACGTTCTATATCCATATTATCTAAAACCTGGTCTTCCATTTCTCTTTTGGTGAGAACGCCCGTTTTCTCCAGCAATCTATCGGCAAGAGTGGACTTACCGTGGTCAATATGCGCAATTATACAAAAATTTCTTATTTTCTTTTGTCTGTCACTCGGCATTAATATTATCCTCCAAAATGCTACATATCAATCTTTTATATACAGCATATAATTATAGCATAACTAGGATTAAGTGAACAGCAAAATTTTATTTCACCATAATATGGAAACTTTTTAGCTCAGTATGATAAATTTTATAAACTTGTTGATTTTACTTAATACACCAACTATAATAGAAGTGAAAAAACAATGAAGATTTTTTTGCAGTGACGTAATTTCTTAATGTTTGACTACGATGTCAAACGCCTTACATCGGTAAAGATGCTAAATGTACAGTTTATAATGTATATTTGGCGTTTTTTATTTTATGGACAGTAACCAAAGGCTGTTTACTTCCATCCCGGCAGCGTTTTATAACTTGACTGCCCTCAAAAATCCCGTTTATTTTTAATCTTTCTTGAAACAAAGGCGTTGAAAGAAAAAAACATTTTAAGAAAGGTGACAAAAAATTATGGAAAATCTCAATTTAAACATTCTGGGTAGCGGATTAAATACTGTATGGGTTCTGCTGGCTGCGGCTCTGGTATTCTTTATGGAGGCAGGCTTTGCAATGCTGGAAGCGGGCTTTGTCAGGGCAAAAAATTCTTTGAATATCGTAATGAAGGTTTTTATTGACTGCTGTTCAGGTCTTATCGGTTATTGGACCATCGGCTTTGGGTTAATGTACGGATTGGACAAATTCGGAGTATTCGGCACGACAGGTTTCTTTGCAATAGGTGATATGAGCAACCTGCCGTTTATAAAACAGTTTGGCCTGCCTGTAGAAGTTTACTGGATGTTCCAGGCAGCTTTTGCAGTTGCAGTAGCAACAATCGTATCAGGAGCAGTTGCAGAAAGAATGAAGTTCACCCCCTACATAATCTTCAGTTTTCTTGCAACTGCTTTGATTTATCCTATTGCAGGACATTTGATATGGAATCCCGGCGGTATCTTCGCTAAAATGGGTATCCTGGATTTTGCCGGTTCGGCAGCTGTTCACTCTGTAGGCGGCTGGGCATCATTAGCCGCAGTTCTTGTTTTGGGGCCGCGGTACGGTAAGTATAAAAAAGACGGTTCTGCAAATGTTATACCCAGCCATAACATGCCAATAGCAGCATTAGGTGCTTTTATCCTCTGGTTCGGGTGGTTTGGCTTCAATCCCGGCAGTGCACTTAACGGCCTTGACTCAAGTATAGCCCATATAGTTGTGGCCACCAATCTTGCAGCTGCTGCAGGCGGTCTGGTGAGCGCTTTGTTTACACTTAAAAGGTATGGAAAGGTTGACGCCAGCATGACAATAAACGGAGCACTTGCAGGTCTGGTAGCTATTACAGCCGGCTGCGCTTATGTAAATACAGCAAGTGCAGCTGTCATAGGAGCAATTGCAGGAGTACTTGTGGTATTAGCAGTCGAGCTTATTGACAAAATGCATGCAGACGACCCCGTAGGCGCTATTGCGGTACATGGAGTCTGCGGAACATTCGGTACACTTGCCGTAGGATTGTTCGCATCAATAGGTCCTTCAAAAGGGTTATTTTTCGGCGGCGGTCTTCATCTTCTGGGAGTTCAGGCATTAGGCGTAGCTACAGTGTCACTCTGGGCTTTCGCTTCAACTTTTGCAGTATTTAAAGTGTTAAAAGCATTGGTCGGTATAAGAGTCAATAAAGAAGATGAAATTGAGGGCCTTGATTTAACTGAACACGGCATAAGGTCATATGCACAAACAGCACTTGACGACAGCATGATCTTAGAAGATACGGGTGTGAGATTAACCGAAGAAAAAGCAAAAGTAAAAATAAAGACAGCATTTGAAGACATGGCTTAATGCTTTTTAACATTACTAATTTCCAGTCATTTTTTAATCTTAAAAAGGACTTTCTCTGTCTGTGCCCCGCTTCTAGAAACTAATTCTGTTACGGGGCGCTAGTTTAAACAGCAGGCAGCGTATAATAAAGAAAAATCCTGTTTCATGGTAATTTGATTTATGATGTAATTCCGCCTGTAACATCCTGGAACCTTAAAAAGAAGATGTCAAGGCAATTGGATTTTTTAGTAAAAATGAGAACCCTGCAGGTTGCGGGTTCTCATTTTCATTATAGTTTAGATCTCCTTATTTTGAGCTCTCATATATACTATTCTTCTCAAAAAGTTTGTTTTTCCAGCAAACTTTTATTCTGAAAGTCTTATATCGTAAGCGTTATAAGACACTTTTTGAGAAGATATAATTCAGTAGTTTTAGCAACGATTTTCATACTTCGAAGCTTGCAGTCTGGCTGCGATATGATATGAACAATAAATATGCACTCATACGCCGTTTGTAAACGTTATAAACAGCAGCACGGCATTAAGAAAGATAATGGCACTGGCAACAGTCCAGCCTAGAATATTTGTCAGGGGTCTGTTTACAAAGGAACCCATCAAATCTTTACGTGCCGTAATTATCAACATGGGAATAACAGCCAGCGGCAAAACAAAGCTTAATGTTACCTGGCTTAGGACAAGTGCCTGCATTGGATTAATGCCAAGTACAATTATCAGCATTCCCGGAGCCATTGTTACAAGTCTGGTGAGGTTATCATTAATTTTCAACCCAACAAAGCCCTGCATGATCGTTTGTCCTGCCATTGTACCAACAGCAGAAGAAGACAGTCCGGAAGCTAAAAGTGCCAACCCGAAAGCACCGCTTGATGCCGCCCCCAGCAAGGGCGATAACGACTGATGCGCCTTTTCAATGCTGTCGACCATCAAACCGTTTCTGTAAAATACAGCAGCCGAAACAATAACCATGGCAGCATTTACTATAAAGGCTATGTTCATAGCTATTGTAATATCTATTCTCTCCATTTTAAGATGCTTTCTCTTTTCTCCTTCGGTATTTCCTTTATTGCGGCATTGCACCAACTGTGAATGCAAATAGATAACATGCGGCATTACGGTAGCACCCAGCATTCCTACCGCAATAAGCACAGCCTCGCTGCCTGGCAGAGAAGGCATCAAAACGTGCATACCGGCAGCGGCCCAATCAGGTTTTGCAAGAAACAGTTCAAATGTATATGCTATACATACGACAGCTATGAAGACCGAAATAACGATTTCTAAACATCTCTGTCCGTATTTCCCCAGATATACTATTAAAAATGTCAACACCGTTGCAATTATTCCTGCATATACCATAGGAATACGGAACAGCATGTAAAGGCCAAGTGAAGCGCCGAGAAATTCCGCAAGATTAGTAGCCATAGCTGCAAGTTCGGCAGCCACCCAAAAAAACCAGTTTGTTTTTCTTGAAAATACCTTCCCGCACATTTGAGGAAGGTTATAACCTGTTGCTATTCCAAGCTTTGCAGATAAGGATTGCAGAAAAATAGCCATCAGATTACTCCACAGTATAACCCATATCAGATTATAATTGAACTTAGAACCTCCGCTGATATTGGTTGCAAAATTGCCGGGATCTATGTATGCAACACTTACAATAAAAGCCGGACCTATAAATTTTAATAAATGTTTTACTCCTTCCAGCCTTGTTCTTGTGCGGTAGGTATTAAATTTCCCTATTCTCAATTCTTCCTCATAAGAAGCAGCGGCTCGAATACCGGTTTGCTCACTCAAAGACAAGCACCTCTTTCATAACTAAACATAAAGGACTTAAACATCAAAGTTAATGACAGCTAATACCATTAGCCATGACTAATTTTGTTTACCTAATCTACAATATGTTTAAATATGAATTTGTGTTACATTACATAATCTTTTTTGAATAAGAGTCTTGAGCAATTCCAGAAATGACTGCCAATACGGCATTTACCTAATAAACGTTAAAGTCTTGAGAAAATCTGTTGAATTTCTCAATGATTTCAGGATTATACTCTATAAACTTATTGAATATGCTAATCTTGTGAAGGGTTGTAGCTGTTATGCCATGTTCAATCAACTCGGTTTCAATTAAGAGGCTCTC
>JAEZNF010000480.1 GCA_023441845.1 Bacillota bacterium
TCAAAAAGGCCGCTGTTTAGCGGCTTTGGTAGTAATTATTTATTTAGCAACTGTTGAAAACCCGTACAGTTCAATTAATAAAACATTGAACTTTGTCGAATATAGTGATAAAATGTAAAAACTGCGCAGTAAACAAAAAGAAATATGGAGGATGTAAGAATGTCTAATTTCGTAAAAAGTGCTGCAAAAGGCAGCATCTCAAAACGCGTAATTGCGTTTTCGCTCTCACTTGTAATAGCAGTATCTATGATTAGTTGTTTCTCAGCTACTTCTGTTTCAGCTGCAACAAACTATGGCTCTACAATCACGGCAACTTCTTCAACAAAAACACTTTATCCCGGAGATTACCTTCAAAACGGCGATTACAAAGCCATTCTTCAAAGTGATGGAAACTTTGTAGTATATAAAAAAAGCACGGGTGCTGCTGTATGGCATCTTGGTACATATTATTGTGGAAGTTATTCGAATTACCGCCTCGCAATCCAGTCCGATGGTAACCTTGTCCTATATTCCAATAAAAACAATAGTAACTATTGGCTTTGGGCGTCAGGCACCGATACCGCTTCATACACATGCGATAACGGATACTATTTTTCATTGGGTCTTTCTACAGAGGGACAGCTCACATTAGAGCAGACATACAAAGGAATGTCCTCAACAAAAATAACAACCTGGTATAGCGGAAGTAATCGCAGCAGATGGCATACCGAATCACTTTATCAGCAAAATTACAGCGGAAATCTCAATGGAAGTTCTTGGTCTATTTCAGGATACGGATGTGCATTGACAAGCTACACAATGGTGTATAATCTTTATAAAGGTACCAGCTACGCTCCTACAAACCTTAATTATTCACCATACGTAGTCGGCGGCAGTACGCAGTGGAAAGGTTTACTTTCTTCAGATAAAATTATATGCAACTATAATACAAGCTCTGAAGCAGCCACAAAAATTGCCGACGCTTTGCAACATAGTCCTGTAATCGTATGCTTGGAAAGCAATTCCGGTAATACACATTTTGTGGTTGTTAACAGGTGTACTAAAGACAAAAATATTACAACATCCGATCTCCTTGTTAACGATCCGAACAAACACGCTGGCAGCACAACACTTACTGATGCCATGAATTGTCACAGAAATAACTACGGCAGTTGTTTTGTTGATAATTTCCGTAAGTGGTCGTGCTCATGCAACTTCTGATATGAAGTTTATACTGCTTTGAATGTAATGATTAATAAAAACTCCGAGGTATCGAGACCCTCTTTCACTTCGTTCGAAAGGGGCTATCGGGAGGTCGGCTAACCATTAATTGATTAGCCGACCTCCCACACCGCACGTACGTACCGTTCGGTATACGGCGGTTCTTCAGTTTTCACAGTTTTTCAGATAATAGTCAGACATGGAGATATACCCAAGTCTGGCCATTATTTTGTTTATTAGTGCACTGTTTAGCATCACCGCTGCTCTCCAAGCCCTTGCGACAGTTTGACATTTCGTGCACCTTCCATTCGGGCAATTTCAACGCTTTCACCATACGATACCTTGTTTTGACCTTCTTCCATTGTTTCCAATAGATAGCCCTTATTCTTCTTCGTAACCATTCGTCTGTTTCTACCATCAGTTTCTTCATCTCCGCCTTACTAAAGTAATTATGAATATCAAACTTTACGAATTACTAGATGAGTATATTTACAAACAGATAATCAATAACCAACTAATGCATATGAATAAGTTTATGAACCTGTGCCGGAATAGCGGCGCAAGCCTATTGACCAAACCTTATACGCAACACAGAACAAAACTACTCCCACAAACGGCGTTATAAACATTTTTATATCGTAGCTGCCGGGCCTTAAAAAGAACCTCGACGGGTAATACGAGATAAATGCGATAGGAATTATACAGGTGAATATGAACCTGAAAACACTGTTGAATATGGTTACGGGATACCTTGCATACTCACCGAACTTACTGATAAGCATTAATACCGAAACAGATTCAATTACCCAAAAGGAAATCGAAGCTGCAAGGAGCATAAGAGAAATCATTATAAGGGCCGAACTTAATATAAGAACGATAAGCAGCGCAATATTTAAGATATTCCAATCTACACCAAGCTTCAATGATGAATATATCAGCATGATTAAAGCCAATACCAACTGTCCGAGCCCTTTAATGTCAAACACCTCAGATACATAATAAAACAGCGTATTTATCGGTTTAAAATAATATTTTAAAAAGGTCCCGTTCCTTAAATGTATTCTTATAACCCAAAGGTTGTCAAAGAATATCTGTTGCGGTGTAGTTGCCAAAAGAGCAAAAGAATAAAAGAAAATAAGCTCATAATAATTCCATCCCTTGATATTATTAATAGAATGGAAAAGAATCCAGAACGAGAACACACCTGTTATATTTAAAAGGAGCATGGCAAAAGTACTTATGTAAAAATCACTTCTAAATTGCATTCTTGCCTTGATATACTGTGATGTCATTTTAAAATAAATCTTTGTATAAAATTTTAAGCGGCCCATGTCAACCTCCGTTTACTGTCACAACTTTTATAGCTTTCCGGTAAAAAAGCCTGTTTATTATGAAGAGCACAGCTATCCACGCCAACTGCACCAATAGGTTATTCAAATACTCAGATACCGTCATCTTGTTAGAAACCAGAGTATTTAAAGGAATATTATATATTGCCTGAAACGGCAAAAAGTTTACTATTGTCTTGAGTGGTTCAGGGAAAAAGCTGATTGGAATAACAGCTCCCGATAAGAGCAACACTATTGAGTCCTTAGCAGAGCTCATACCCCATGTCGATTCGTTATAAAAGCATAAAAGTCCTACAAAGAAATCTATATTGAACGCTATCAGGTAGGAAAATATTATTGCTATCGGAAAGAACAAAAGATTTATCCCTATCGGCATATCAGGCCTGAAAATAAATATAATAAGCAGAACCGACGGTAATGTAATGGTAATAAGCTTTAAAAGTACGGCTCCAAGTGATTCACAAAGCTTATAAAGCTGAAGGTCTACCGGCTTTACGAGGTGCATGACAATAGAGCCTTCAATTACTTCCCTAGACATATTCCATTCAACATAGGTAGTAAACATTGTAAATATGGTTGAGGCAAGCGATAAATATACAAAAACCTGGTTAAAGGTCATTCCGTTAAGGCTTTTTGCACCTGAGGAGTATATTGAACCCCACAGAAAATATATTATCGTTATAAAAACCAGATTACTGACTATTGAAAAAAGAAAATTAAACCTGAATACCGTAATAGTCTGTAATACTTTTCTAGTTATGGTTAAATACTTTTTCATTTGAGACCACCCTCATATATTTCACGTATGACTTTTTCGGTAGGGATTTCTTCAACCTTAATATCCTTTAAAGGAAACATCGTTAAAAGGCAGTTTAACATATCAACGAGCTTGATTTCCTCCAAATTAATGGTAATATTAACCCATCCATCCTCACCGGATTCTATTTCCAATGGTTTCCGGCATTTGAAGCTGCTGTTCAGCTTTTTGGAAAGCCCTTCTATGTCATTGTTTTCCGAAAGTTCGAGTTTCAATACCCTATAGGAGCCAAATAAACTGTTTACCTTTTGTATGTCTCCGTCGAATATGATAGACCCTTTATCTATTATGATTATTCTCTTGCACAATATCTCAAGATCACTTATATCATGCGTTGTAAGAAGTATTGTAGTCTTGTTAAGCGAATTCAGCTCTTTTATTATACTGCGTATTTTATTTTTAACCGATACATCAAGTCCTATAGTGGGCTCATCCAGAAAAATAATCTTGGGATTGTGTAAAAATGCTGCAGCAATATCACAAAGCATTCTCTGTCCCAATGATAGAAACCGGACAGGTGTGTTATATAGGGCTTTTAGATCTACAAGCTGATTAAAAAGGTCTATACTGCTGCGAAAAGCTTTATCGTCAACCTCAAATATATCTTTTAGTATTTTGAAGGATTCTATAACAGGCAGCTCCCACCACAGCTGTGTCCTTTGACCGAATACCACTCCTATATTCTTAACATATTTAATTCGCTGCTTATAAGGTATATAGCCGTCTATATTAATGCTTCCCGACGTGGGCTCTAAAACACCTGTCATCATCTTTATGGTCGTAGACTTTCCGGCACCGTTTGGCCCCACAAATCCTACCATTTCACCCTTTTCAATCGACATGGAAATATTGTCCACTGCCTTTACAGTCCTGTAATCTCTTGAAAAGAGGTCTTTAAAAGCGCCGCCCAATCCCTGGTGCTTGTTCAAAACCTGGAAGTGTTTGCTAAGATTATCAATTTGAATAATGCTCATAATGACCACCCCGTTTTTTATATGCAGGTATTTTACACCACAAGGCAGGAATAGTCAACATAAACAGATTTTATAAAACAGTAATGCTAAAAAAATAACTTTAGCAGCAGGATTCATATAAATCAGCCCCCTTATCGGTTTAATTATATTATAATTGTCTCACCCTCCACAGTCTTATTACCTTCTTATATGTGGAACAATATTCGGATTAAATAATAAACGATTGGTAAAAATATAGCCGGAAGCATATTGGCCACTTTGATGATGCGAATCTCCAGAATATTCAAACCAATTCCTAAAATCAGAATATTTCCAACAAGGGACATCTGACTTATTACCTCGGTAGTCAGCAAAGGTTTTAAAAATCCTGCCAGAAGGGTGATTGAACCCTGGTAAAGGAGTACAGGTATTGCTGAAAAGAGAACACCTATGCCCATTGTAGCACTAAAAATAAAAGCGCTTATACAATCCAGCATTGACTTGGCATAAAGTGTATCGGCATTTCCATTAAGACCTTCCTCCAGAGAGCCTACAATTGCCATTGCACCCACACAAAACAGGAGGGTTGCAGTTACAAAACCAGAAGCAAAATTTCCTCCCGAACCCGGAAGCTTCTTTTGTATAAATTCTGCGAACCTGTTTAGTTTTTGTTCAATATCTATAGCCTCTCCTATTATTGCCCCTAAAACAAGACAAATTATCATAACCATTATGTCTTTACTTTCAAGTGTACCACTACCATCGGAAGCAACCCTGAAAATCGCAGAAAGAGTACCCGATAGTCCTATTATAATGACAGATAGCCCTAACGCCTGCATGATAATTGTTTTAAATCTTTCGGATAATTTGCCTTTTATAAGCATTCCCAGCAAAGCGCCCCCTATAATAACAACTGCATTTACTAGACTTCCCTGAACCGGCATAATTCCCCCCTGAAGTACGAAATATTTGTAAAAACATCTTCTTACATTAGTTCTATTAATAATCCCTTAATACAAACCTTAAACGTGCAATAAAGCTGATTCCGGAGCCCAAGAAAACCCACGACCGGATGTTAATTCTTGTAAAGTCGTGGGTTTTTGAATAGTAATATAGCAATAAATTTTCACCGGAAAAGATATTACAGACTATCACCAAAATCCTCTCTGAACTTCGCAACAAGTTTAGCCTGCCAATCTGAAACGGCAGCCAATTTACCGAAGAAGAAACGCAAAACCTTTGGCTCCTCTATAAAAGTTATTCCGCCAATCAACTTACGATTATCATAAAGCCATTTAATACGATCTACGGCATAGTTTACCTGTGAAAGGGTAAATACACGCCTGGGCATAGCCAAACGCAGCAATTCCATATTGGAGAAATGCTCGTTTCCGTTTTCATCTCTTTGTTCAGAAATGGTTCCTCTTTCCATACCACGTACACCGCTTACAATATATAACGCCGAAGCAAGTGCACCTGCCGGATACTGGCTTTGCGGAATATGGTCAACAAACTCCATGGCATTGAGATGACAACCCAGGCCTCCTGGCGGTGTAATAACAGGAACACCGCTTTCTTTAAGCTTTTCACACATGTAAGCGATAAATTGCGGCCCCTGGTTGATCATATTTATATCCATAGTCTCATCAAGTCCAACCGCAATTGCTTCTATCTCGCGGACAGACATTCCGCCATACGTGAGGAAGCCTTCGTAAAGCGTTATTAACTCCCGGAGTTTCATGTATATGTCCTTTCTTCTGGTACATATACCGCCGCCACGGGCACATCCAAGTTTACGTGCAGAAAAGTAAATGATATCCGAAAGGTCTGCCATAGCACGGGTAATCTCCCTGATGCTCATATCCTTGCATTTTTCTTCACGACTTTTAATGAAATAAAGGTTATCTGCCAAAAGGCTTGCGTCCAGGACAAGCATGATACCAAACTCATCACACACTTTTCGAACCTCTTGCATATTCTCAAGTGAGTGTGGTTGACCGCCAACAAGATTAGTGCCTGTTTCCAGACGGACAAACGCAATTTTTTCCGCACCGTGCTTGGAAATGAGCCCCCTTAGCTTTGCTATGTCAATATTACCTTTAAACGGGTAGCTGCTGGTTGTGTTTAACCCTTCATCAATGATTATTTCTTCAACTGAACCGCCATTCAATGTAATATGGGCTTTACTTGTAGTAAAGTGATAATTCATAGGGATAATGTCCCCCGGCTTTACATATCCTTGTGAAATAATGTTTTCACAGGCTCTTCCCTGATGGGCCGGCAGAAAATACTCCATTCCGAAAATTTCTTTAATTTTATCTTCCAGCTTTGTAAAGGTAGCAGAACCGGCATAACTATCGTCCGCTTCCATCATAGCCGCAAGCTGCTTGTCACTCATAGCGTTTACCCCGCTATCGGTTAGCATATCCATAAAAACATCACGGTTTTTTAATAAGAACGTGTTGTTCCCCGCCTCGTTAATAGCTTCGAGCCGACGTTCGATCGGGACAAGATTCAATTTTTGTACTATCCTTACCTTATGCATTTCCAAAGGCACATTGCCCCCATAAAAAAATTTAACTTCTGACATACATTAATCCCCCCAAAATTTTGTTTATACGAATTTCGCAGGCCGGTATTATTAGGATAGCAACTTAAGAATTAACCACAAAATACAAAAATACCCTTTACAGGGTATTTAAAAAGAAAAGTTTATTAATATCGGAGCTTATAAGCTTGATTGACATAAAAACGTGAAACCATATTACCATACAACAATGTCAATCCACAAAATAAGTTTATATTAATTTGAAACCTTACTCAATAATAGTACTTTTCTACCATAATACCATGCCACTACCAATATTTTATGACTAATCGGCAAAATATTCAACAGTTATTTTTACAACTCAATTAATCAATATTTTTATCAATAGTACGGCGAAGAATCTTTTTGGATGTATTCTTTTTAAATTCCTCATTACGGATTTTAACCAATTTTACAGCCTTATAGGAAACCATTCGATTATTAACCTTTTTTATTTCATTTTCAAAATAATGCTGTTCATCTTTAATCCCTCTTGTTTTCAAGGCATCATAGTCAGGGAAAATTTCAGCAACAATAACCTCCTTGCTATTCTGTGCTTTACTTTCACCTGCATAAACAACAACCTCAGAAACACCGAAGATTCTCGATATTTCAGTTTCAATTTCTTCAGGATACACATTTTTACCGTTACTTAAGATAATCAAATTCTTCAATCTTCCGGTAATATAAATCCAACCTTCTTCATCCAGCTTTCCATAATCACCTGTTTTAAAATATCCTTCTTCATCAAATACCTCTGCTGTCGCTTTCGGGTCCTTATAATAGCCAAGCATGACATTGGGCCCTTTAACACATATTTCACCCTCACCGTTTGCATCAGGGTCTTTGATTTTTACCAACTCTCCGATAATGGGCGTTCCGACACTTCCTTTTTTCCGGTACTTATTCCTGTTACAAGAAATTAACGGAGCGCATTCCGTAATGCCATAACCGTTTAATATTGTAATGCCTATGGCATCAAAAGTATCTATAATATCCTGGTTCAAACTGGCGCCGCCGCAAATAATCATTTCCAGCTTGCCTCCAAAGGAATCCAATATACTGCTTTTAAACAACTTACGACGCAAGTCAATGCCGAATTTCCGCAAGACATTACTAACCTTCATCAAGCGGCGCAAATTTTTTGCCTGCCCGTTCTTTTCAGCCCCTGACCAAATTTTTTTATACATGCTTTCTACAAATAGCGGCACCAACACCAGATGACTGGGCTGCTGCTCCTTCATTTCATTGCTGATGTATTTAAGACCGCTGGAAATATAAATCTCCGACCCTTGAGAAAAATGCCCTACAAAATTTACGGTAGAACCAAATGTGTGATGTGGAGGAAGCACATTCATCGTTTTAGGAGATATAGCGAAATTATACATGCCCTGTGTCATATCGGAAACAATATTTTTCTGCGAAAGCATAACCCCTTTGCCCTTTCCGGTCGTACCTGAAGTAAAAACAATGGTGGCAAGGCGATCAGGGTTTATTTTATAATCATAGTAAGAGTTATCACCATTCTTATAACGTTCTCCGCCCTTTGCTTCTATATCGGAAAGCTTAAATACATTGTCATTTGTCGTCTCACCCATGCAGATAAAGGTCCTAAGGCAAGGAACCCTCTCACGTAGTCCTTCTATTTTTGCTTCCATGGCGCTGCTAAAAAGCATGAATTCACATTCTGCAAAATTTAAGGTCCCTGCAATTTCCTCCAAAGGCAGATTGATATCTATCGGTACAACAACCGCTCCTATAGACATCAGGCTAAAGTAGGAACAAATCCATTGATAGGAGCTCTCCCCAATCAAAGCAACATGTTTGTCCCGGCATCCCATGGAAATTAATTCGGTTCCCATATTGCGAATATAGTCTCTTGCTTTCTGATAGGTCACATTAACGGTATCCTTGTCCCGCGGATTCTTTTTATATGAAATTGCAATCCTGTCCGGATATTTCCTTGCAACATTTTCTGTCATTATTCTGAAATCTTCAAATATGGTAGTTTCATATAACGGATAATTACTTTTTGCCATGTTTCTTTAACTCACCTTTAACTTAGTCCTTTCTTTTCAGCGCAAAGCTGACCACTCGTATTTTTTATCTTTCTTTATGTAAATAGAAATTATTTTTTATTATATCATGTTTCATATTATATGGTATAAAAAATATTAATGACTCTGTATTTTATTAATTATTTGTGGTATAAATAATATAAAGATTTCCATTGCAGGGGATGATTGAACATGGAATTATTTAAAGATAACTATAAATGTATAGTTTCAGGAGATTCAATATCAAAAGGGGTTATTTACGACGAAGAAAAGAGTAAATATGTTGTATCAAAAAACAATTACGTCTTTCTTCTTCAAAATAAAATTAAAGGTGCAGTTTATAACCTTTCCAAATTTGGTGCAACCATTACAAAAGGTGTTAAAAGGCTTAATGATGCAGTTTCGGAACAAAATGCAGATATTGTGCTGATTGAGTATGGCGGAAACGATTGTGACTTTAATTGGCAGGAAATTGCAGACAATCCGGATGGAAACCACCTGCCTAAAACCGATTTGTTTACATTTGAGAAAGTGCTAAAAGAGACTGTAGATGCATTAAAGGCTAAAAAATTCATACCAATCCTGATGACTTTACCACCGCTTAATGCTGATTCATACTTAAAATGGGTAAGTAAAAATAATCCTTTAGCTGAATTAAACATCCTAAAATGGCTGGGGAGTGTTACAAAAATTTATTGGTGGCAGGAAAGGTATAGCTCCACTATAGTAAGGGTTGCGGAAGAAACTCAAACAAAGTTGATTGATATTAGAGAAGCCTTTCTGCGTCATGCCGACTTCAGAAATTTTATATGCCTTGATGGGATACACCCAAATGAAGAAGGTCAAAAATTGATAGCCGAAAAAGTGCTAAACTATATTAAAAATAATTATTACTTCTTAATGAAGGATGATTTGGATACAGCAGCATTCAGCTACTAATATGGAAATACCGCTTGTAGTGGCATGTAAAGTCTAAAAGTTATAAAAAAGCAGGCCTTAGAACATAGGAAGTACATTTGTAAAATCTTTAATTAAAGTAAAGAATGAGATTTTACAAAGTACTGGTTGATTTAAAAATATTATAGGTCTGTTTAAATGTGGTCATATTTTTTATTACCAATTTTGATCCATTGAACGCACAACACTTTATGAAAATTCTTTTGCGCGTTCAAAATAGCCATTCCAAATATTAGTTTTACATGTAAAATTACCAAAACGTTATTAACCCCACCGTTTCAACGTCTCGGATAAAATTTTGTTTAAAAGCATTATTTTTTACCAAAAAAAGTATTAAATATAATATTTAAAAATACCGATTTATTATAAGTAGATTTAATGTTTTGAGAGCGAAAATGCTTATAACAACCGAATTAATATATTACCTCACCCCTTGGCACTTCAAAAACAGGTTATTATTAAATAAAAACGGAGATGAGCTCTATGGAAGATAAATTAAAACAACTGGAAGAAGAAAACAGAATGTTTCGAATGATCCTGGAAGCATTACCTATTAACCTGTTTGTGAAGGATACCAATTG
>JAEZNF010000511.1 GCA_023441845.1 Bacillota bacterium
TTTACGCTGTTGAACATATGGATGGTCTTGGTTACTGCCTTGCTGATCGTTGCATTGATATTTTGGATGCGCCGCTCAACGCAGCCTTTCCTGCAGTTATCCGTATTTGCAAACAAACAGTTCTCCATTCTTTTGGTTATTACGGTCATGTTCGGCATACTCAGCTTTGGAATACCGTTCATACTACCGCTTATGTTAGCCGGTATACAAGCGGCTGACGCAGCGGCAATCAGCCTTGTAATACTCCCGGGAACGGTCATAGCGGCTCTGATGGCACGTACTGGCGGCCGGCTGATAGACAAAAAAGGCAATGCCTTTATGGTTAAGATATCGGTAATACCCATTATTATTTTGCTTTTTATTATGTCCTTGAGCTGCGGATGGTCTATGATCTTTACAGCTTTACTAATGGTATTTTTCTGTATGGCTCAGGTGTTCCTGCAGACTGCTCTGAATAACAGTGTTTCCCATACACTTTCGCCAAAAGAAAGTGGCGTGGGATTTGGCATGTTCACTATGACTACCTATATATCCGGTGCATTGGCCAACGTGTTAGTCGGCTTGCTGGTAAATTTCTTTACTCTAACACCGGTGCAGCTTAGCCCTGTGCTTATAAACAGCAACGCGTATGCATATAGCAATGCACTACTGGCCTTGATAGTGCCTGCAATATTGATTGGGCTGGTGTTTACCGTATTCTTCAAAAAATCAAAGGCCGATAAAGTAGTAACGGAAGAGATCATAGATACCGAGACATAAGAAAAACACATTGCGCAGTACGATCTCACGGCTCATGGTGTTGACCAGCGATACCTCCATGGCAGAAAGCTCGATATTGGCTGGCATCAAGTCAACACCTTCAGCGTGATGCAGAACGCCTCTCCGGGCTCGATTAATTCATCCATGATGATTTTGGTCATGAGGGTAGCAAGGGTAACCGGCAGCTTGTCCGGCTCGTTCCAGCCGAGGCTGTCGGTAAGGTTGCCCTGCGCGTCTGCGTCTACCAGCAGCACCTTTTTACCTTGTCGTGCTAAGCCGATACCGAGGTTAACAGCAGTGGTTGTTTTGCCCACACCACCTTTTTGGTTCGCGAGGGCGATGATTTTGGACATTTCGAATCCTCCTTAATAAAAGTTTATGATTGAGAGATTACTTTTTAAAAAAACAGATGCTCGTAATCAAAGCATCTGCCTAATTGATAAAATGTATAATACTCGTATTTTATTAGATTTTTATAAGACAGTTTTTATATAAATATTCTGTATGACCACTTGCACCACTGTCAGCCTATCGTCATTTGGCTTTATTCAATTATTTAAAGGCAGCAAGTTCTCGAATAGTTCAAACAATAAAAAATCGAATATAATTTATATTTGAGATATATCTTCAAAAACAACAGGTATTTTTTCTTTGAATATAGATAAAAGTGGACATGCTATTTCCCTCATTTGAGGATGTGCTTTGGTGCTAGTTCTAAGTCTAAAAAAGTGCCGCCACTCTCTTAAATTCATAGTAACTACGATTTCTGTTTTTAAACAGTTAGGCAATAAACTTCTTGCTTGCTGAGGCTCAGTTCCTAGCGAGATTAACTTCATATAATTTTCTTCTATGATCTGCATAGTTTCTTTCCAAATTTCATACTTTTGACTATCTTCGTTCCAAAAGAATGGTTTAATAAAGGTTAATGAATTACCGAACTTGTCTTTTGCGTAATTACAATATCGGGTACTTTCTTGGCTGTAGCTAGCGATTCTATGACGAACCAACTCATGTGAGACTCCTCGATCACAAATGAAACGTACAGATATTTTCTCATGTTCTAATACTGACTCATGACCATTACGTATGATCATTGCAATAAACACTCTTGCAGAATCGCTGGTAATTCTATCTTCACTTCTATAGCATGTTCTTCCATAACGCTCGATATTTTTTATTAATTCTTCACCGTCAATATCTTCTATTTCAAAATTTGGTTCAACGATATACATACTTACACCTTCTCTAATATTTATTAGCGCAACTTACATTGATCTTTTAAGCAAAGAGTTTCGCCTGCACAACTGTTGTCTAAAACAATAATTTTTTCAATCTCGTTACCTGTTAATATCGCGATTGTTTTATCGTCAGAACAATCACGGCCGCATTGAAATATTGAATATACTACTACTCTATTTTTTCCTATTCCTAGTGTTTGCAATTCTTTAAGAAAATTTAGAACTGTCTGACCTGTGCAAAACACATCAGTAATAATAATGAGCAGGTCATCATTAATACTAATTATTCTATCTGAATCAAATTTTCCATTTTCATAAAAAGCGAAGCTAAATGCCTTATTTGTTCTATAACCAATTAAGCCAGATAACAGGGCACCATAAAAATTTATACCAACAATATAGGGGCGCTGAATTGAAGAGTATTTTTTATCCATTAGTAGTTCAATCATATCTTTTGAGATTATATCAGAAACATATTCAGAAAACAGCTTATCCTTTTTTGCAGGATCATTACAAAAAGTGGTCGTCAATAGTAACTTAATATCAATCCAATGTTTACGACCACCAAAGTCTGAGAGAAGGCCTGTATTTGCTTTAAAAATACTAATAATCTCACGGCTGGCATCATCAATAACTTTTTTTTTGGTTAAAATTATTGACAAATAATTGTTTATACTATCTTCTGGATTGTTTGGATTATAGATTTTAATATTTTCAATATTGAAATCATCTAATTTGTATTTTGCAGTACTAAAAATTAGCTTATTAACTTCTTTTAAAGAAGCATAAACTTTTTCGTACACTTCTACAATTAAGCCAGCCTGATACTCTTTACTTGAATTTAATACTGGATCTTCAAAGCGCAATTTAAGAGCGAGCGTTTTTGAATCTAATAGATGGACTTCGCTAAAAAGCTGCAACTTATCAAAATGTGGTTTTGATGAACCATTAATAAATTTTTCATAATAATGAGTTCCTTTAAGCCTAGCATAGGTGATATCAAGTTCATCGGCAAACCTTAATAGTCCTGCAAGTTGAGTAACATTAATTTTTAAAAGGATGGGATCGTCTTTGTATTTGTTAATTATTTCTTTAAGAGTATGTTTTGTTTGCGATGTTTCTTTAATATCACTATGAGCATATATAATGTCAGCAATGTAATTTCCCCATGAATCAACAGGTATATTTTGACTTATTACAGAACTCTTTACATGCATTTCTTCAAGAAATTTGTCTCTTGCAATTTTTGAATGACTTTTTCTGAAATCTTCAGAACTTTTTAAAGTTAAGGCGTAGTCGTGGAAAAGAACAGCCACCATTAGAATGAACAAACTTTCACCTTTCTTGTCGTGCTTATAAAATGACTCAGGCAAAATCGTATATAAATGGTTATATATATTAATACAATGGTGCTCATAATCATGAGGCGTAAAGGTTACATCACTAAAAAATGCCCCCTCATTAAGTGTCTTGTAATATTTTGTAACCATTTCGACCCAATTTGAGTATAATTTTTTATTTTTCTTTAGCTTTTGAGCAATGTCAATATCAATACACATAAATCATAAGTCCTCTTCAAGATAAGCTATTTTATATTCAAAACTTTCTGTTAAATGATTTACATTCCCAACTATTGTTTTTATTTGTGAATTTAATTCTCCACTTTTTTTCTTTCTAAAAACATCTTCAACTTTAGCTACCGCTAAACAGCCTAAGACTTCATTCTTATAATTTTGTAATAAGACTTTTGTTCTTATATATTCCGAACCTAAACAGAGGAAATCAGCAATACAAATATAGCAAGCATCGCGAATAGGTTCAAAACAAGTGTCTATATTTGTAAATGTATATTCTGGACCTAGTTTATTGATAAATGAAAACTGAATACCTAATTTATAAGCTAAGATGCCAGCAAGTATTGTGCCGTTAGTGCTAACTCCAAGTAAAATCACTTTTTTTTGTGTTAATGCTCTCATTTTATTAATTTCTCTAGCCATTTCTTCAATAACACAATTGAATATGTAGTTATCCGGGAATAAACGCTTAATATCAATATACATGTTGGCATAAACATTTGATGATGGTATATAAGTATTTGTTTTTTCGGTTTTGTTATGTAAGAAATCGCCGATTACGTTTTGGCGTATTTTTGTAGTTATTATTTCATATTTAAGATATTCATTATTTGTATTCAATCCGTGATTAAGAGTATCATCAATTATTCTTTCAAAAAAATTTTGGTCGAAGCTGTCATTAAAAACAATAGATTTTTGCCCAAATAATAAACTATTATTAACTTGTATATTCCTTTCCTGAAAAATGGGGATTAATTCCATCAATTTGTCACATGAGATACCTAGAATGGCAACGTTAGACATTTTAACAATCTTATAAAAGTCTTCAGAAGGTGAGATTTTATGATCTGCTATATATATAATAAAAGATCCATCCGTTAATTGATTGCTATTTATAAAATTTAACATTATTCTAAAATCATTCTCTGAAATTTCTGTTAAGTTAACTTGTTTATTATTATCAATATAAATAAGATTAAGAGTGGTAGCATCAATATAATATCCGGTAAACAGACTTTTTGATTTATAAAAAATACTATTCATACATACTCTCAATTTTAAAATTTAATATTAATATATATATTAACTCCACCTAAATGGTATTTTAATACTTCAGCTATAGGTATAAATGACTTCCTATTCTTTTCTTTGATAGACTGTAGTAATTCTTGAATGCTGTCTTTTAGTTTTTCCTTATCATTTTCAATTGATATATACTTTATTACATAATGGTTATCTAAAGATAACCTAACATTTTTATTTTTAATATTTATGGATGACCGGATGCTGTTTTTTACTGTATCTATACATATATCGTATAACCCTCTTAAACCAACTTTCCTGCGGAAAAGTATTGCTTCAAAAATTGAATAATAATTCCTTTTAATAATGGATAAAGGACTATGGAGATTTTCCAATCCAGCAAAGTATTCCAATGGTACAGAATAGCAATCTTCAATCTTAGCTACTAAAGTATCGTAGAAACCGATTCCGGCGTCTGCTATTGAGATTTCCAAGGCGTTGTCTTCATTTCCTGAATATGCCTGAAGACCAATTATGCAGATGCTATTCCCATGAAATAAACCGTTATGAAGTGTTTCAACAATAATATCTGCAAATTTTTTCAGTTTATCAAAATCAACAATATTCTTTTTATCAACTGCAATGTTAGATAATACTTTAAGATATTCTGTATAGTTTTCATTTCGAAATTGATAACCTGTAGTCTTGTATTTGTTAACAAAACTACTACCTCCATATATCTCATCAACGATACATTTTTTTAATTTATCAGATAAAGGAGTTATACTATTAAAAATAGCATTAAACTTAAATATATATTCATTAAGAAGTACTGAAGGTTCATAAACATTTATTATTGTTGTAGCAGAGTTTTCTTCTTCTTTTGAAGCGGTACCAATAGCGTAATCACCAAAATCTATATAATCTTTTGCTGATTTTATAAAATTGCTTTTATGAAGGAAGTTAGTGAAGTCAGTACCATAAGATAATTCGACTTTCAAATGGACCGAGTTTTTTTTTGCATCTTATCCCAAAGAAATTAATTGCACCAATACATTAATATTTATTCTTGTAACTTGACTTAAATCAAGGATAAAATAGCATTCTATTTTCTTCGCTTTAATATCAATATA
>JAEZNF010000523.1 GCA_023441845.1 Bacillota bacterium
GTTTGAAGCAGGTGAGGACAGCGATGGTGAACTGAGAATAATAAACGGTGAAATCAAAATGGGTTTATCTGCAGAAGCATACGATAAGAGAGATATACAAACGGTATCTGATGCGTATACTCCACAATTCGGAATCAGGCTTGAAAGAGAGCCGGTTAGTGTAGATGAAATAATGCTTGAAGACAAAAGCCAGATTATACTGAAAGATACAATTTTAATTAATGACGGACCGGTAATTTCAGAAGTATTTAACGTATTGTGTAAGCCTGTGCTGACCGATTGCAATATATATGATGACAAGATAGTGGTTGAAGGGTTTATTAACAATAATATCATTTATCTTGCAAATAATATGGAGCAGCCTGTAAATTGCTTCAAGCAGGAGGTACCTTTTAAGCAGAATGTTGATATTAAGGGTATCAAGCCTGAAATGAAATGTGATGTTTCGCTGGATGTAGAGCACCATAACTATAGTGTCGTTTCCTCAAATGAGGTTGAAATAAGGCTGGCAATGGGAGTGAACGTAAAAGCTGTAAGTCAGGCAGATGTTCCTTTAGTGGTCAATATAGAGGAATACTCCTATGAGAACACGAGAAAAAGCTCACAGCCAAGTTTGACATTATACTATTCACAGGTGGATGATACACTGTGGAAAATTGCAAAAAGGTATTTAACTACTGTCGAAGATATCAAAAAAATCAATGACATATGCGATAAGGACTTATCGGTTCCGGGACGGCAGATATTGATTCCCAAAAGGGTGGTATAATCGTTAACGGCAGTGGAACTTAAGAGGTATGACACATTAAAGATAATGGACCGATTTTAAAAGCGCCTAAAGGTATGTTTCCCGGGCGCTTTATCTTTATAACAGCTTTTAATTGAAATTATAAAGCATATTATATATAATAGTGGTTGAAATTTTAAACTTTTAAAAGGAAATTGTATGAATTCTATAGAACTAAAAGCCAGAGCAAAAATAAACCTATCACTTGATGTCCTTGGGAAAAGGCCTGATGGGTACCATGATATCAGGATGATTATGCAAACCATATCGCTTCATGATAAGATTTACCTTGAGATTATTCCAAAGGGTATTGAAATTGAGAGCGACTGTCGTTGGATTCCTTCGGACAGTGATAATATTGCGTATAAAGCTGCTGATTTGCTTATTAAAGAATATAATATCAGCAATGGAGTTAAAATAAGGATTAGGAAGGAAATACCCGTTGCAGCAGGCTTGGCAGGCGGAAGCGCTGATGCTGCAGCTGTTTTGAAAGGGATGAATATTCTATTCAACTTGGATATTGGAGAAACGGATATTTTATCTTTCGGAAAGAGGATTGGTGCAGATGTACCTTTCTGTTTAAAGGGCGGTACAATACTGGCTGAAGGGATTGGCGAGGTATTAACCGATATAGGACCTATGCCAAAGGTCGATATAGTTCTCGTTAAGCCTAAGATCAGTGTTTCAACAGCATGGGTCTACAAAAATCTGGATCTCGGGAAAGTTACAAAAAGGCCGGATACTGATTTTTTGCTGTCGGCAATTAAAGAAAACAAGATTGATTTGATTGCCCAAAACATGCGGAACGTTCTGGAGTCGGTTACAGAAAGAAAATATGCGATAATTGAAGAAATTAAAAATAAACTGGTCAGGTTTGGTGCAGTAGGGAGTATGATGAGCGGAAGCGGACCAACTGTATTTGGTATATTCAGGGATAAAGATTCAGCATTAAAGGCAGTTGAGCATTTAAAAAGTGACCGGTGGAATTGTCATTACACCGAAACGATAACCAGGGAGATGTTATAAAATGTCCGGAAAACTTTCTAAAATTAACTTAAACGATTATAAACCCTTACGGGATGTTATTTTCAATACATTGAGAGAAGCCATAATTACCGGAGAACTAAAACCCGGAGAGAGGCTTATGGAAGTGCAGCTTGCAGAGAAAATGGGTGTAAGCAGGACACCTGTCAGGGAAGCCATCCGAAAGCTTGAATTGGAAGGCTGGGTCAGTATGATTGCAAGAAGAGGCGCTCAGGTTGCAGGTCTATCTATCAAGGATATAATGGATGTATTAGAAGTAAGGGCTTCTCTCGATGGATTGTCAACTTCTCTGGCAGCTGCCAGGATTACCGGCGAGGAGTTAAAAGATCTGAACAACATATATTTACAATTCATGAACTATGTAGAAAAAGATAACCTGCCGGGACAAGTCAAAAAGGATGTTGAGTTTCATGAAGTCATATACCGTTCATCAAGGAATGATAAGCTGATTCAAATAGTTAGCAACCTGAGAGAACAGGTACAAAGATTCAGGGTTATTTACCTGAAAGACTATAGCAGCCCGAAGGAATTGGCTAAAGAACACCTGGAGATTATTGAGGCTATTACTGCAAGAGATCAGGATAGGGCCTTTAAAGTTGCACAAAAACATATTGAGAATCAGAAGGAAGCAGTAATAAAAGCAGCAAAAATTACACAGTAAACGATAATAAGATAATTATGATGTATAATTTACAACATTGAATAGTGGCTTGTAACGCATTGTTTCATAGCTTATACAATGCGTTACGAGTATACATCGCCGGTTTTGCGGACCACATATTTACATTACATCAAATCCCATGTTCCATACTTCTTTTTTTATATCCTGTTCTTGTATATCGTCAGGGTTGTATTCAACAGTTACTACCTGAGATTTCAAATCTGTGGATACATTGTTTATTCCTTTTATGGATTTAAGTCCCTCTGAAATCTTTTTGGAACAAGAACTGCATGACAAGGATGGAATATTCAGATCAACTTTTTGCATGTAATCCTCCTTTAAAGCATATATAATAAAATCAATATAACTATATGATTTGAAAAATTCTTTAATATTATGCCTTTATAAAATTACCATGCAAAATAGTAATTGTTTAGAGGCTTATAAATATGTTATAATTGTTACTAATAGTGGAAATTTGAATTTTTAGGTATTTGTGATTTTGAGGTATTATCCTCATAATATATTTTTTAGAATTGCAACGAAGGGAAACATCGGTATGCGCAATTATACTGTGCAAATTAAATCAACTTATAAAGAGGTTGACGCTGCTGTAGATGATATAGTTAGATACATCGAAGATAACTGGAACATAAAGGATGAACATGTTGTATTTACTATAAACTTTGCTTTGCGAGAGCTTCTGATGAATGCAGTAGAACACGGCAACAGAATGATTGAGGAAAAAAAGATTATCTGTGAAATCGGCTATTCAGACAAGTATGTATATATTGATGTGTCTGATGAAGGGGACGGCTTCAAACTTGAGAAGCGCATGCTTGAAATAGAAAAAGAGGATGTGCTGAGGTTGCGGGGAAGAGGAATTCATATAATGGCAAAAATGGGCTTTGACATATGTGTAAAAGATAATCACGTTATGGCAAAGATAAGCATATAGAAAGCCAACCGGATAAAATTTGTATCTATAAGTAAAGTCATGTCTTACAGCATATAGCTGTCTCTGCGGACAACCGCCTTAATTCTTATGCTCCAAGTAGTGAATCATAACCGGTTTAAATATGCTCTCAAGCGACTATTTTCAAAGGAACAGCCTTTGAAACGCTGCAGAAGCAAAAGTGTAAATGTGTTATTAATTGGCCCAAAATATTGTAAAAACAATATATATTATTTATTTATAGTTTTATGATAAAATAAAAGACAAATAATAATAAATTTCGTACTATAATATACTTTTAGGAAGGGAGCCTGCCTGTTAAAGGATGAATATCTTGTACAAGCAGAAATAGACTATGTGGTATAAAGACTTTTTAAGTAAATATAAAGCCGGTATTTCCCATGAGTTCCTGTTTTATTTCAACGTCAGGGATGTGGTAGATAACTTTAGAAATATCGAAAGGTATCTTTTTGAGGAGTTCCTGAAACAGAGAAATTTCGCAATAGTTGCTTTTTATGATATTTCAAAGGGATTGACATTTTTAGATCAGGGAATGGAGAGGGAATTTAATAAAATTACCTGTAATGAAGCTATTGATTTGTATCATTCATTACCATCCAAATTATTCCCGTACATTGATAAGGCCTTAAAGAATACCAAGATGGCTTTGTTTATCGACCACGTTGAGAAGATTATTCCGGCTTCCGATATAAGCAGCCTCTCATTTGAAGAACGTGCCTCTTTGATATGGTTAACCGGATGGTCGGTTGATGCCAGGATGTCTACTGTTGGAAGCACCGTTTTAATGCTGGCAGACAACCTAGCGGACGTCAGTAAGGAGATGTTTAAATCATCTTATAGGGTTGAGCCTGTACTGGTAGAGCTTCCGGGAGAGTGTGAGAGAAAGGAATATATAGAATTTCTTCTAAAGGATAACACCGTTAAGACCGATGTATCAATTGATGAGTTTGCAAAACTTTCTTCCGGGCTTAATAAAAAGTCAATCAAGGATATAAAGCTTAAGGCTGAAGCGGAAGATGTACCTGTAAGCTTTGATTTCATCAAGGAAAAGAAGCACTCTGTTTTGAAAAAGGAATACGGGGATGTTCTGGAATTTATTTATCCCGAAATCGGGTTTGAGGATATAGGGGGTATGGATAAAGCAAAGAACTACCTGTATAAGAATATAGTTGAGCCCATTAAAAAAGGGGATCTAAGAAGAGTTCCCATGGGAATCCTTCTGTGCGGGCCGTCCGGAACAGGAAAGACCTTACTTGTAAATGCCCTGGCCAAGGCGAGCGGGTTCAATTGCGTTAAAATCGACATGTCAAGGATACTGGGCCAGTATGTGGGCGAAAGTGAGAAAAACTTCAAAAAGTGCCTTCTCGGGGCTCAATCACAGCAGC
>JAEZNF010000207.1 GCA_023441845.1 Bacillota bacterium
TGTATGCAATTGTTCCAGAGAAAGAATGGAAGCAAATCTTATCAGTTTAGGCAAACAAGAAATACAGGATATCATAAATGAGCAGCACGAAGCTGAATTATGCTGTCACTTTTGCAATAAGACTTATAAATTCTCCGATAAAGAATTAATGGCTTTGATTGAGGAATAATTGATAAACTGGCGCATACGTTAGTACTGATGAGAAATAGAGAGGCATATTATTTAAATTGTGAAAAAGTCTGAAATTTGGTGTTGACTTTATCAAATAATTTTTGTATACTAAGAAAGTCGCTTGCGGGTGATGTTATGTGGGCGCTTAGCTCAGCTGGGGGAGCACCTGCCTTACAAGCAGGGGGTCATAGGTTCGAGCCCTATAGTGCCCACCACATAACCTTAATAGGTTAGATATATTGCAATTTGGCCCGGTAGTTCAGTTGGTTAGAATGCCAGCCTGTCACGCTGGAGGTCGAGGGTTCGAGCCCCTTCCGGGTCGCCAATTGCCCAGATAGCTCAGTCGGTAGAGCAGTGGACTGAAAATCCACGTGTCGCTGGTTCGATTCCGGCTCTGGGCACCATTATGCGGGATTAACTCAGTGGTAGAGTGTCACCTTGCCAAGGTGAAAGTCGCGAGTCCGAATCTCGTATCCCGCTCCACAAATGCAGAGACCGGGTAACGCTGGTGTCTGCAATTTGGCGCCATAGCCAAGTGGTAAGGCAGAGGTCTGCAAAACCTTTATTCCCCAGTTCAAATCTGGGTGGCGCCTCCAAACGTATGAAAGTGGCTTGAATCAAGACTTCTAAGGAAGTTGAAAATTCAAGCTTTTTTCTTGTTTCGTAGACCTGTTAGTTGATAAGGAGCGTGCCAAAAATAAAAAAATTTTTTAAATATACGATAAAATATTGATATTTGTTTTAAGGTTGTATAAAATAGCATAAAATATATATAAAAACTTATAAATATACATAGGTGGACTAAGAGATGAAAATTGTCGTTTATGCTGGTATTTGGGTAGTTTCGTTTGTCATGGCTGTACTCCTTGCAATTATCATAATCCCGATATTAAAAAGGATAAAGTTTGGTCAAACCGTACGAGACGATGGGCCTAAGACCCATCTGAAAAAGATGGGGATTCCGACCATGGGGGGATTTATATTCCTAATTCCTCTGGTTTTAATAGCAGGATTTTATTTGTCAAAGTTCCCCAAAATGCTTCCGTTATTATTTGCAACAATTTCCTTTGGATGTATCGGCTTTATTGACGATTACATAAAGGTAGTTAAAAAGAGAAAAGACGGGCTGTATCCCAAACAAAAGACGGCATTGCAGATATTGTTCGGAACAATATTTGCTATTTATATTGTTCAATTCAATATTATTGATAACGTAATGCGTTTTCCGTACATAAATATCTATTTACCAAAAGGAATTCTTATTGTTTTTATAGTTTTATTCCTGTATTTCATATCAAATGCGGTGAATCTTACGGATGGAATAGATGGTTTGTTGGCAAGTATTACCATAGTTGTCTTGATTGCATTTGCCGTTATTACATTAGGACACAGCGAACTTGAGTATATAAGGGTATTCAGTATTACGTTGATAGGTGCGTGCTGCGGCTATCTAATATTTAATAAGTTTCCAGCGAGCGTAATAATGGGCGACCTTGGTTCACTTGGACTTGGTGGTGCCGTTGCAGCGTTATGTATTATTATAAAAGCACCTGTGATTATTGTCCTATTCGGATTTGTTTATATAGTAGAAGCGTTTTCGGTGATTATACAGGTTGCTTCATTCAAACTGCGGGGAAAAAGGGTTTTTAAAATGGCTCCTATTCACCATCATTTTGAATTGCTTGGTTGGAAGGAAACAAAGGTTGTTAAGGTGTTTACCGGTATAACGGCTGTTCTGTGCATGCTGGGTGTGATTATATATAATTATTCCATGTAATAATCGTAAAATGTAGCGAAATATATATTTGTATTGATAACCCCCATAATTTACTCTATAATTAGCTATTAATGGATGTGAATTAAAGATTTTAGTTGTTTACTAAAGATAAGGAGAATAGAATGATATATATAATAGCATTTATAATAGCGTTTGCCATAGTATATTTTTTAATACCTTATTTAAGGCGTTTGGCTTTGAGAATAGGATTTGTAGACCGTCCTACAAAAAGAAAAATTCACACAAGACCTATACCACACCTTGCAAGTATTGGTATGTACATCGCGTTTATAGCTACATATTTCGGTGTCTCAAGAAAATTTGACTACTTTTCTCTCCTTATTGTATTAGGATCTCTATTAATAATTACCATAGGTTTAATAGATGATTGGTACAAAGTAAAAGGAAAAGAATTTCATGCTCTGCCCAAGTTTATAGTACAGGTGATTGCTGCGTTTATTGCATATAAGGCAGGAGCGGTTTTTAGTGGGGTTCATAACCCTTTTACAAACCAGGATATAATCTTTCCTGAATGGCTTCAGATGATATTGTCAATAATTTGGATTTTTGGTGTCACAACAGTCATAAACTTTACTGATGGAATGGATGGAGTAGCAGGCGGGGTGTCAGCTATTTCAGCTTCAACACTATTTGTTGTAGCACTGGCAAAAAATCAACCGGGGTCGGCACTGATGTCAATAATTATTACCGGGATAGCTTTAAGTTATCTTAAGTATAACAAACCTCCTGCAAAAATATTTATGGGAGATGCAGGTGCAACCTTTCTAGGTTATATGCTTGGTATTGTCGCTCTGGAAGGAGCGTTTAAGCAGGCAACGATTGTTTCTTTGTTTATTCCTGTTTTCGCGCTTGGAGTACCTATCTTTGATAATCTTTATGTTATTATAAAAAGAATTTCACTAGGAGAACCGATATATAAAGCAGACCACAAACAAATACACTACAGGCTTTTAGAATCGGGATTGAATAAAAAACAGGTTCTTGGAACGTTATGTTTATTAAGCGCATGTTTTAGTCTGATGTCAATTATTCTGTTGCTTTTAAAAATATAATACTTGCGCAAAAGTATTACATTTTTAAATGAGGAGTGAAAAAGTTATATGACAACTGATGAAATAATAAATTATTGCCTGCAAAAGCCTGGAGCCTATATCGATTTTCCTTTTGGAAATGTTCCCATTTGTGTAAAGGTCGGAAAAAGATTGTTTGCCCAAATGTATCCTCATAAGGACGATTATAAAATCACACTTAACTGCGATATTATTTCGGGAGAATTTTACCGCAATTTGTATCCAGGTACGGTTGTAAGAGGTTATCATTGCCCCAGAGTACAACAGCCTTATTTTAACACCATTTATCTTAACGGAATAGTTTCCGATGATGAATTGAAAGTAATGATAGACCATTCCTATTCAACGGTAACTAAAAAGCTGCCCCGAAAGCTAAAAAACGAATTGTTGAGCAATTCAACCAAAGAGCAGCATTCTTAGGTGTATTCTTTAACAGGCTATGTAATGAGCCGAAATCACATGTTTAAATACCTGATGGCTTGTACTAAACAAAAATGCTATACTCGGCTTCATCTTCCTGTATAAATTCCGGTATGAGGTTTTTTCGGACTTCTTCCCATGGTTTAAGAAGTCCTATGGAATAGAAGGAGGTTTCGCTTCCGCACATTTCGCAGTACCTTGCATTGCCGGGATTGGTATATGAGCATTTGCTTTTATTCGAATATATACTGCTGCAGTAGTTGTAAAGCGGAGTGCTGCATTTCGTGCATCTTCCGGTAAAGCTTATATCGGAATTATTGCAAACCGGGCAACTGCATGCTTCGCCGTTTTTGTCCAATTTTACTCCATCAAAATACAATACGCGCAATACACCGTTTTTATTGTTTTCAAGCACTATACCGCAAATACAGCAGAATTTTGCGGTGTAATCCATGGATTCGTTACCGCAGTTGCTGCAAACATTGCTCTTTTTCTGATGCAGCATATCAAGTCTGTATGTTTTGCCAAGCCTAACCATAAGCGCTGAGTCGGACACGTTAAAAAATTCGGCTACAGAGCTGATAGAGTTAAAGCTGCAGCAGGCCAGCAGTTTGTCCGGCATAAGCAATTGACCGGCAAACTCGTTGGCTTCCTGCTCTTCTTTTCTTATATCCTCTTTTGTTTTAAGGTTTCTTGGAACTTTTAGGTGATTAAGCATAATGTGGCCGATTTCATGGGCGATGGTAAAGTTAAGTCTCCTGTTGGCGGAAGTCTCAAAAGGGTATTGCATATTGTTCTGGTTAATCTGCATTAAATAGACATTTTGGTCGCTATGGTAATTAGTTATGGCCTCATATTTATCAGGCAGTCTGAAAAAACCGTAGAAAAAGGGTATAACCTGTGTTTCCTTCATTTTTTCAAGTAATTTTATGCAATCCAACGGCCAGTTGCTTATTTGGATTTTAAACAGGTGGAGAAAGGTTTTAATCTGCAGCTTTATATAATCCGATCTGTACGTAGGCAGACTTTTATATGTATGGTTATTTTCGGGATAATAAATTCCTGTCATTATGCCCTCCTTAAGTAGAACGTGTGTTCGGTGTAATTATTATACATTATTTTGAAGAAGGCTTCAAGACATTTTATTATTCATTATTATTTTATTACCGATCTATAAGTATTTTGTAAAGCATAATTTTTGTAGTTATATAATGCGTTACGGATCATTTGTGGTATTGCGGTATTTTATTAGTGTTTACTTTATATAGGTAAAATGATAAAATTATATTATTAAAGAGAAATCATCATTTATAAATAATCTATCTTGAGTAAAAGGACAGACTTTAATTTTCTTTATTGTGACAAGCTTTTCCTTCCTGTAACCGATCATATACAGGAAATAGTTCCGGCATCTTCCGCATGAATAGTTGACGAGGGGTGATTTATTGCCTTTACCAGTTGTATTTTCACTGATATTTTATATTACATGCGCATTATATTTTTTTCAAGGGCCCTTAATTTTATCATACAATACCAGGTCGGCAATGCACTGGATTTTATTTTGCTGCTGTATGGACATGTCTATATGGGCATTTGCTTTTTCCATCGGGAATATTGCCGGGGACTATGAAACCTGCCTTTTGTGGAGGCGTATTGCTTCAATAGGATGGGGAACCGTGTTCAGCTTTTTTCTGCACTATGTCCTGCTGTTAACCGGGAGAAATAGCATATTGCGAAAAAAGTGGATATACCTATTACTATATATTCCTGCCGCGTTAAATGTTTTTCTTTATGGCATATACACTAAAAGTGCGATTCTGTCATATAATCTTATCAATACAAATTTAGGATGGATCAACATTTCAGGTAATACAATATTGGATTGGTATTATAATATATACTATATAAGCTATTCGGTTATTGGAATTATATTGCTTTTTCACTGGGGTATTTCTTCAAAAGAAATCACAAAAAGAAAACAGTCGATTTTGATAGGAACTTCCTTTAGTATTGTCGTCGTGGGTGGAACTCTGACGGAATATATCATTAACGCTGTTTTCACGGTTAAAGTACCGCAAATTGTCACAGTAGTCATTTTAATACCGATGTTGACCATGTTCTATTGTATAAGGCGTTATGGATTTATGATTCAGAAACCTATCAGTAAGGAGAGCGGTCCAAATCAAATCCTGAGTGAGTATACACGGTCAAAGATGTATTTTTATTTGTCAATTGCATATACTGTCGGTGGCTTTGTCAATTTTGGGGCGCAATTTTTCGGCAGCAGGGAACCGATTGCAGCTGCGATGCTTTTCAGTATGATTATGTTATTGCTTGGGCTTATGATATTCATTATTCAAAGCTTAAAAATAAGTACATGTTTAAAAGACCGAATTTCAAATGCTATAATTTTCATATCTATACCGATTATGATATTAAAGTATTGTGATTACTCAGCCATTTATGCATGGGCGGTGCCTGTTATTTTTATTATGGTGGCAATAGCCTTCAATCAAAGAAGGATGCTAGGGCTGATTGGAATATTTACTTTTGCAACACTCATATGGGTCTGGGTTAAAATGCCGGTTTCAAAAGTTGCTTTTTCGCGCACAGATCACATTTCAAGGATTATCATACTGGCAATAATAATTTGGTTTGGCTTTTTCATAAACCGTACTTATATACAAATAATTACTGAGAATAAGGAAAAGGTCAGGTCGGAGAAACTGCTTTCAAATGTCTCGACTATACTAATGGCAGCTAATGAATCTGACATAGATGAAAAAATTCTTGAAATTATGAAATTGTGTGGTTTACACTTCGATTTAGACCGTGTTAACATATTTTTCTTCACCGCAAGAAAAGACGATGTGTATAAAGAATTTGAATGGTGTGCCCCGGGTATTGAACCTATAGAAGCTTCTATAGAAAGCACCGGTCGATTGATGACAGGGATTGATGTAGAACTGCTTAAGAAAGGCGGTTTTTGCATATCGGATATTGGGACTGATTTGAAAGAAGGAATAGGTTTGGAATGGCTTAAAAGAATGGACAAGGAGTCGTTTATTATAAAGCTATTGAGAAATAAGGACGAGGTGAATGGAATTGTAAGATTCGGGTCGTCAAAAAGATTGTTAAAGTGTGAGGGAGATCAGCAGGAGACCATAAATGTACTGACTCATCTGATATCGGATATTTGGCTGAAGGTGGAGGCAGAAAAGGAGGTCAATTATAAGGCTTACTATGATACCTTGACTGGCTTACCGAATAGGGTAACATTTTCAATGCAGTTAGAACAGGCTATCAATACAGTGGATAAGACAAAAGAGCTTGTGGGTGTCATATTTGTGGATATTGATTCCTTCAAAACCGTTAATGATACCATGGGGCACGAAAGCGGAGATTTACTGCTGGTTCAGGCGGGTATCATACTAAGAGACTGCATTTGCCAAAATGACACCATAGCTCGTTTCGGTGGAGATGAATTTGTGGTAATGATTTCACAGGCGGGCGAGCCTGAAGATATCCAAAGAATAGCGGAAAGAATAACGGAAAGCTTCAGAAAGCCTATTATAATAAAGGAGCAGGAGTTTTATATGACTGCAAGCGTGGGAGCTGCAATATATCCTGTAGATGGAGAGAATGCGGAGGAATTAATCAAAAATGCCGATTTGGCTATGTATGTCTCGAAAGAAAACGGAAAAAACAGGTACACAATGTGCTCGAACGATATGAAAAATGAAACTTATATAAATATAAAGCTTACAAATGATTTGCACAGGGCTATTGATAACGAAGAACTTATGCTTTATTATCAACCGCAGGTTAATACCAAAACTAAAGAGATTGTTGGAGTAGAGGCACTTGTAAGATGGCAGCATCCCAAAAATGGTATTATTATGCCGGGAGTATTTATTCCGTTAGCAGAGAAGAGCGGACTTATAAATCACATCGGACGATGGGTGCTTTACCACGCTTGTCTTCAAAACAAGAAGTGGCAGGATGAGGGTTTGAAACCTATTAAAATTGCTGTCAATTTGTCCTTGGGTCAATTCCTTAACTCGGATTTAGTAGGAATTGTAAGAGGCGTTCTTGAGGAAACCGGCTTGAACCCCGATTATCTTGAACTCGAAATTACGGAAAGTATAGCCATTTATGATATAAAATACATTACCGGGACTATCAACAATCTTAAGGAACTGGGGGTTCACATATCGATTGACGATTTTGGCATGGAGTATTCGTCTCTTAGCCGGCTTAAAACATTGCCGGTAGACAAGATGAAAATAGACATGCATTTTATAAGCGGAATAGCTGTCAATAGTATTGATGAGGGCATAATAAAGGTTATATTGCAGCTCGGTGAAATATTTGACATTACAGTTCTTGCTGAGGGTGTTGAGACAGAAAAACAACTGGCTTTTCTTAAGGAGAATGGCTGCTATGAGATACAAGGATTTTATTTTTATAAACCATTACCGGCTGTTGAGCTTGAGAAGATACTGAAAAGCGAATGGAGAAGCACTACTCTCATTGTTTAATATAGTACATATTGCAAGCGATTTATTTCAGTTATTTTATTCCTTATCTTTTTTATTCTTTAAAAATTGTTCAAGAAGGACCTCTGTTTGGACCTTAATAATGTCCAGTTCAGATTGGGACAAATCGGAGGCTGAGACTCTGTAGGCCAGGTTGGCCCATTTACTGTCTTTTTCGTACATATCCTTGGCTCGGGTGACGATGTCCACAAGAAAGCCGTTCTCATCCCGGTATATGTTTTCAATGTATCCCGCATGCTCAATGTTTTCCTCAATATACCCCGCTTGTTGCATAAGTATTTCATAAGGAACCCCGAGATATGGTGAAAGTGCTTTTAAAACCATGGGAGAAGGTTTTTTTCTTCCGCCTGTTTCAAGCCTTGATATTTCAGCATTACTTACGCCGGATTTCTCAGCAAGTTCACGCTGGGACAATTTATTCTCTTCTCGTAAACTTTTAATATAGCTTCCAAAGTTCATATGCTCATCTCCTTAATGTATATTATACAGGAAGCGCTACCTAATGGCAATATTATTTTTGGAAAATAATTGACAAGTGGTAATAAAAATGATAACATTAACGTGTTACCGAACAGTAACGAACGGAGATGGTTATAAGATTACGATTAGAAACAACAGCGTTTGAAAGAGGTGGCGATATTTAATGAATTTGCTGATGAATAAAGCGGTCTTTCTTACAAGAGAGCTGGATTAATGAGCTACAAGGGGAAAATATTTACCATAACACAAAGCTGTTGTATAGCAAGGTGTTCTGGAGAATTGAGCATTCTTTGATGGAAATGAACGCAGAGTGCTTCTATTTGAATAAGAAAACCTGGCAGAAGCTATTGGAAGCCTTCTGGATATGAATACCGATTTGGACAGGTTGGATCTTGAAAGCCGTCTCGAAAGCTTGGAAGTAAGCAAGGTTATTCTTGAACCCGTTAACAA
>JAEZNF010000208.1 GCA_023441845.1 Bacillota bacterium
AGGCTTTTCAGGTTACGACTTCACTACACTTTATACCCCTTAAACTGGCAGGTTTAAGACGCATAGTAGAGTATTAGTACTTGCCACATCTCCCACTTATCAGGTGGTATTAACGATGTTAACTCCAAGCAGCAAAGGTGATTTCACCCCTTGAATTCGACGAAACAGTTTGGTACAATTTCTATATTAAATTGCCCGAAGGCTTTATTCCCGCTTGTTACACGGGGGTTATATCCCAACAAGGCATACTCACGGATGTGGCATCCTAGAGCAAACCACAACATGCCACTCACTCAACATTTATAAAAACAGCGAATCAACACTCTTCGGATTATGCTTATTTTCTATCGTAATCTGATTTCAAAATCGAATACATTTCAAGGTCAACAATTCCATTTCCTGTCCAGTGCTTAAATTGCCTCAATGTTCCTTCGTGTATAAATCCACAACGTTCAAGAACGTTTTTGGACTTTTCATTAACAGGCATTGGTGTCGCTTGTATGCTGTTTACTTCGATGATATTAAACAAAAAGTCCAACATCATATTAGTTGCGTTTGTAGCAATACCTTTACCCCAATAATTTTCGTTTACGGTATAACCAACTTCAACCCTATTTGCTTTCTCATCAAATTCGAATATTTCAGCTATACCTACAAGTTTATTATTTGATCTCTTGTAATAAATCCCTAAAAAGATTGTTTTATGCTTGTTAAAGTCCCGCTCATAATGCCCTATCACGTTTTTCACAGCCTCAAGGGTTTTCCACGGATTACCTGGTCGATATTTAAACAAATTTTCGTTTGATAATATCTCGAATAAATCGTTATAATCATCGAATTCTACCTTTTTAAGTATAAGCTCATTCGATTCCAAGTGCGGGAACTTTTCAAACAATACCTTTTTATTCATTTCTACACCATCCTATTTTTGTTTTGCATTCTATAAATAATCTAAAGTACATACTTACAAACTATATCGAATCAATTAAAACTCCAAAGCCCTTCTTTCAAACCCCGTCCCATGGATGGGACGGCACGCCTCATCTTTCCGATAACGTTTTGCGTTTGCGACGGCTCTGAGCGGTCTTCTTTGGGATGTCCCGCGTTAGTGCCCGACGGGCCCGCGAAGAGCTGTGGGCACGCACGATTCATGATAATCCCGCGTAGCCCATCTACATGGCTCATCTTACCGTGCCCCTTGTGCAAACGCGTTGTTAGGTGATGGATGTCGCCCCGCGTAGCCCTTCTTTAATAAATCCTTGCACATTTTCTCTATCTATTTTTATAATAATAAGACTTAACCCACTCATAATCTTTTCCTTTTTCATAACACCAATTCATAAACCCTGAATCGTTTTCCTTTTTAAAACTTTTCCAATCATCAAGCAAATTCCTATAATACTCATTAGCGTTTTTAATCTGCAATTCTATTTCTTTTTCAGAAATTCTTTTTACCAATTCACTAACTTGTGATAATTGCTCCTCGTTGATATCATAATCTCCCAAGTATAAATCTTCTGAAATATGATGAAATGAATACCATAGCCTATCCAAGTAAATATCAATTATACTTTTCAGTACTTTTTGCTCTGAGTCTCCACCTATTTCTAATGCCCTTTTTAAATATGTCATTTTATTTTCTATATTCAAGTACATCGCATACCATTTGTATGGTCTTGAATCGTCATTTGAAATCTCCATCCATTTTTCTAAAATAGGCTTTAAAATTTCTGTCTCTAACTGATGAACTAATACATGGTGATTATACAAATAATAACTATTTTCTACAAAATCAAATAGCCAAATTGTAAATTCTTTTTGTACATCAAAATCACAATTTTTTAAATTTTGTATAAACTCATTAAGTACCTTAAAGGATTGCTTCCTTAAACCTTTCTCTTTTAATTCACAAAACAATAAAAATTTCTCATATTTATCTTTATTTGAACTAATTAGAATCAAATTTAACAACTCTATTTTCATGTAAACCACCTTAATAATTCTAGCTTTAACTGAACAATTTAATATTTTAATAATTTCAACACTAACCTTTGGCAGGCAGAAATGCGACATCTTTCACCTAATGTCGCTGATTCACGACGTTCCTGAACCGGACCCACAGAGCCTTTCTCCTTTGGCGGCGGCTTGTCCGCCCGGTGAAGGAATGTGGCGAGTTCTTCTTCATGTTCATGCTTCGGAGGACTGCTTCATGCTCTTTCTTTCGAGCCCTTGTGTGAATCTTTTGTTATGTAAAGTCGCGTGCCTTCGAAGGCCAGAGACGGACAGGACGTCCGTCCCTCAAATAAACCGTTTGTAGTCTCCTAAACTTGAACCAATTTCTTTAGCTAATTGTTTTAGGATACTTTAACATCTCAATTATTGCATCCACTCTATATTATTAAGGTCCTACCTTAAAACTATTTATATTTTTCAGGTAAATTCTCAACTGATACATACTTTAGAAGAAGATTTCTTAGCTCGCAATGCCACGTATTAAATTCTTCTATTGTACAACCCGTTAATTTATAAATTTCGTTTTCATCACATTTTTCTTTAACATATCTCATACAACTTTCATAGACCTCTATTTCATCTTGAGAAAGTTTTAAGTTAAATAAAGTACAGTATGAAATTTCTTTATGACCTAAATACTCCATGAATCATCTCACCCCTTAAACATCTGCCACTCAATTTTATCATTACAATCCTCACATAAACATTCATATCATTATTTATATGGGTAACCAAATGATCCAAAATTAACTTCTAAATCCCCAAAAGCTATAAAAAAAGGTTTAACATCTTCATCTGGAATAATCTTTATCATAAAATCATACCCTTTTTCTATTTGATAGTTATATATCAAATTATTTTTCTCTTCTACTGTAGGTAAGACAAAAACATCGTTTTCAGGATCAGTTTTCCACCATCTATTACAATTCATATAAAAAACATTTTTAAAAATAATCTCTATGCCGTAATAGTAATAAAAATCTGTACTTCCAATTATATGTAAGTTGGTAGATTCCATTTTAGCTATTTCAAAATCATACCATGAATTTCCATGTAAGTACTCATTAATTTTTTTAATTTTGTTTTCAAAACTTTCCAGCATAAAATTCTCCATTCATTTCAAAATCAAACTATGTTCTACAAAGCCCATCCCAAACAACCCGACGCAGGACGCGTCGGTCTGCACACGATTTTATATAACGTCTCGCCATTTGCGGCGTCGATGAATCGGACTTACAAAGCCTTTCTTCGGAGGCGGTGCCACGCACCCGATGAATCGATGCGGGCAGGATGACCCCATGCTCCTTCTTCGTAGCCACGCTACATGCTTTGCCCTTTACGAAAATGGACTTGTTATACGTCGTTCCCCTTAAAAAACAATTCTCCAAAGACGTTGCTCAAAAAAATAAGCAAAAGTAAGCACATATTATACTTTTCTCTAACTTATATACCTTATAAAAAATTTATTCTCTTGTTCATTTAAGTACTTTTATCTTCCATATTGGTTTATGTTTCATATCTAATTTCGGTCCTGAAAGATTAATTGAAACAAATTCTTTTGGAACATTAGAACCTTTGTATGGATATTCTATGCCAATAATCAAATACCCTTCCCAAATTCCGTATAGAGAAACATTTATCCAACTAAAACCTATTCCCAGAAGTTCTTGAAACCTACTTTCATATTCTTTTTCACTAACCAAGTCTTCAAACAAAATTTCAGAATAGTTATTTTTCATACTTTTAGACTCAATAACCATAATTTCATTGTATATAGGTATTGCATTTGTTTCTTCTACCCAATTTATTAACTTCTTCACACTATCTGAGAATTTCATGTTTGCCCTCCTGATTATCAACGAAAACTACAAAGATTGCTTTTTATTCAGAGGAATGACGTATAACGTTTTACATTTGCAAAGTCCATGAGTTGGACCCACGAAGCCCTTCTTCTTTGGCGGGGCTATGCCCCCAACGAATGGATTTGGGCAGGATGACCTCATGCCCTGCTCCAACGCCACGCTTCATGCTTTGCCCTTTATGCAAATGTGTTGTTATATGTCGTATCATGCCCCGTGATTCAGAGGCGCACACGGACGTGCGCCCCTTATATTATCTTTTAATTGCCTTTAGCACATACAATGTAGGATATAATCCACTTTCATCTCCATATAAAATCTGTTCGGCAATATTTTCCTTGGGAATTACAGCACCTATTTCCTTTATTCTACCACTTACATAAATATCATAATTGAGTACAAAGTCCTCAAACATTAGCCTTCCATCATCAAGTTCTTCACAATAGACTATATCAACCATTTCTGTACTACCTATCAGGTTATACCACCATCCAGGTGAATGGTATTTAGAGTAGCAGTTCTGCCATACAGCCCATTGCCAATCAAAGTTATAAACCTTCGGAACCTCTGTAATACTTCTAAAATTGGGTTCTTCATTGAAACACTCACTACCAATACAAATCGAACCTCCAACTTTTACAGTACCCATTATATTTTTTAATACCTCAGTACTTTCACCAAACATAAAAAGTGAATTCATACATAAAACAGCGTCAAAATAGTCTTTTGCAAATGGGGTTTCTTGGGTTATATCAATTTGTAAAGGAATTATTTTATTTGAACATGCTTCCGATTTTGCTTTTTCATTAAGTACACTAGGTGAATTCCAATAATCAACTGCTATGACTGTAATATCAAAATGTCTAGCTAAATATATCGATGATGAACCCATGCCACATCCAAGATCTAAAACGATATCTCCCTTTTTAAGGTTCATTGTTCTAATCATTTTGGTTAAAAGATGTAATCCACCACAACCAATAAAGTCTTCATATATCTGAAAGGCTGAATAACCTTTTAATTCTGGATAACCCTTTTTATCAATATATTTAAATGATTTTATTTTACTTTCATATTCCATAAAATCTCCTTTTTATAATAATGACCTCACTCTATCTCAGTGCCCCTCCGCATAGCCATAGGTAAGCCTTTGACGTGATCTCCAGCTTTTCCCCGGCTCCAAACCGGACAGGAACCTTTCGATTCATCCGGCTTTCCAACAAACCAACCTACTCGCCTTCCTCGGCTTTCGAC
>JAEZNF010000562.1 GCA_023441845.1 Bacillota bacterium
CCATACCCCTTTCCAGGCTGGTTTGCGTTGTTGGGGTCAGCGGATCGGGCAAGAGCAGCCTTATATCCAAGGCCCTCTACCCCGCTGTACTTAAGGAACTGGGAAAAAGACCCGATAGTACCGGGAATTATGCCGACATTATCGGCGCAAAAAATTTATCTGATGTTTATTACATAAGCCAGCAGGCAATCGGCAAAACATCAAGGTCAAACCCGGGAACATATACAGGGGTATTCGACCTTATAAGGGATTGTTATGCCAATTTGGAGGAGTCTAAAATAAGGAAGCTAACCAGAGAGCACTTTAGTTTTAACAGTGTTAAAGGACAGTGCGAAGAGTGCAAAGGAACCGGTGAGATAGCAATTCCGATGCATTTTATGGATGATATTTATGCAACGTGTACAAAATGTAACGGAAAAAGATATCAGGAAAGGGTTTTGGAGGTAAGGTATAAAGGGTATACAATTTCTGACTTGCTCGAACTTGAAATAGCTGAAGTAAAAGAGGTGTTTAAAGAGCAAAATAAGGTTTCGGATATACTTGATATGCTTGTCAAAGTGGGCGTAGGCTACATTAAACTTGGGCAAAGCGCTGCCACACTGTCGGGAGGAGAAGCACAAAGAATAAAACTTGCCAAAGCGCTATGTAACGGTAAGGTGAAGAATGTCCTTTATATTCTTGACGAACCCACGACCGGTCTTCATGATGAAGATGTGAAGAAGTTGATTTATGTCTTAAAGGAGTTAACAAGCAATGGAGCTACGGTGATTGTTATAGAACATAATCCGCTATTGATACAACAAGCGGACTGGATCATTGAGATGGGACCGCAAGGCGGTGAAGCAGGCGGATATGTTATTAATGAGGGATGGCTTTATAAAGGATAACAAACTTGGCGTCCGCAAAGACAACTGCCGGAATACAAATAAAATAAAAAAACAGTTGAAGAACTTTAGACTAAAGATGAAAAACAGGAAGTAGAAATTAAAGTAATCAAAGGTGGAAAGTGTAAATTTAGTCATTTGAACACTGTAAAGCCTGGTTGGTTGAATATTACAGAAAAATTACAGTTTAAAATATTCCTTGACAGGACGATTTTACCTGTGTTATCATATAATCACTGTGCCCGGAAAAATGTTGTTGAACAAAACACTCACAGGCCAGAAAAAATATTGACGATGAGAAAGGAGGATTACAATGTATCACCTGAAAAGTTTTAACCTCGAACAAAATAATATAGCCATTAGATTATCAGGGAAACCATGTATAGATACCGGTATACATTGGCTTAATCCTCTGTTTATAAAGTGTAGAAATAAATGATTGTTTAATTTTTACAAAGTTTATAAGAGCGGTTAAGTCAAAGGAATTAAGACTTAACCGCTTTTTATTTTTTAGTCGAGGTGCAAGGAAGACTACATCGTATACCAAATACAATAGATTAGGGATCTATCCTCGTAAAGAGGGTATGTCTTCCAAATATTCCTCGATATAAATGTTAAGTGACCGGCCAAAGATAAATATTACATTAATATTACAAAAATGGAATATTGTTGACATAGACCTGGACGATTTGATAGAATACAGAACAGTATGCTTGAAAAAGTGATGTTGTATAAGTCACTGGAAAACTTAAAAGAAGTTCATTGATTGGATTAATAAAAATATGAAAGGAGGATTATCAATGTATTTACTAAAGTATAGTTGGCTCGAACGAATTAATATAGCGGCTCAATTTGGACATAAACCAAGTATGGATTGTATGCATTGGCTTAATCCTCTGTTGCATAAATGTGAAAAGCGATTGTACCCGGAATGCGTAGGCGAACAGCCCGGATAAAGGGTTTAACAATAAAGCATTTACTACAAGAGAGTGATTAAGTCCAATAAAAAGGATTTAACCACTCTCTTTTATTTTATAAAATACAAGGTTGGTGAGAAAATGAAATTTTATAATTCCATGCAAAAGAATATGAGTTTTGCAGATGTGGTTGCAAGCATCAAGTACTTTATTAAAACCGATCCGGACTGCGAATACAGGGTAGCAGTTGGGACCGACTCCCAGGTAAAAGGAAGATATACCTGTTTTGCGACCGGTATTCATGTACATAGAGTCGGCAAGGGAGCATGGTGCTGCATCAGCAAAAGCATAGAAAACAAGCGGTATAAAAACCTTAAAGAAAAGATTTCGAAGGAAACTACCATTACATATGAACTTGCATACATGTTGAATGAGCAGTTAATGGAAGCTCTGTGCGACTTAACTGCAAAGTATAAAAACTTTGATTGCAAGCTTGAGGCCCATATTGATGTAGGCACAAAAGGAGAAACCAGAAAGCTTATTAAAGAAATGGTTGGATATTTTGAAGGTATGAGTATTGATGCAAAAATAAAACCTGATTCATTTGTGGCAAGCAGTTATGCAAACAGATACAGCAAAAGCATTAAGGTTAGTTGAAAGGATGGTATTATATGTTCGTTTTAAAGGTAACACCTGTACGGAATGTGTTGATAGGCAAGCGTTGTTTCAAGAGTGAGAGACCCGATATGTTTTTCAACAAGGTTATGGGTGAAGGCTCAAAGGTAGATGTATTTGATGTCTCCGACAGGAAGCAGAAGGCACTTGCAGTAACTGAAATTAATAAGAGAAATCACAGGATGATTATAAACAACAAGAGATACTTTATATGTTCAATAAATGCCGGATGAATAGTGCGGCAGTGACAAAAAACGCTGCCGCCGAGAAATGTGCCTGTGGCTCAGCTGGTAGAGCACCCGGCTTTTAACCGGGTGGCCGTGGGTTCAAATCCCACCAGGCACACTATATGCGGGTATAACCGAATCGGCATAGGTACCGGACTTAAAATCCGGGTTTTGAGGGTTCAAATCCCTCTTCCTGCACCATATTAATTTCGGAAAAAGGAATGGTGGATTAGTGAAGTGGCTATCACATGAGACTGTCGATCTTAAATCAGGAGTTCAATTCTCCTATCCACCGCCAATAATGGGGCCATAGCTCAACATGGGAGAGCACCTGCCTTGCAAGCAGGAGGTAGAGGGTTCAAGTCCCTCTGGTTCCACCAAATAGATATGCGGGTATAACCGAATAGGCATAGGTACTTGCCTTAGAAGCAAGGTTTTGAGGGTTCGACTCCCTCTTCCTGCACCAATATGGAAGGTTGTCCGAGAGGTTTATGGTAACTGTTTGCTAAACAGTTGGGCTGCAAGGCTCCATAGGTTCAAATCCACCCTCACCCACCAAATAATATAGAGGAGCGTTTTTTATGGTTATGACAGAGGTTATCAAACAATTAAGAGAAAAGACAGGGGCAGGCATTATGGAATGTAAGAGGGCTCTTGCACAGGCAAATTCGGATATTGATAGGGCTATATCTTATTTAAGAGAAAAGGGAGCTGTAAAAGCCTGTGAAAAGTCGAATCGACCTGCATCGGAAGGTATAGTTCATTCTTATATACATGGAGATGGAAGAATTGGAGTCCTTGTTGAAGTAAACGCTGAAACAGATTTTGCAGTAAAAAGCGAAAAGTTCAGACTATTTGTAAAGGAGATTGGCTTGCAGATTGCTGCATGCAGCCCAAGGTATGTATGCAGAGAGGATATCCCGCTGGATATTATCGAGGATACTAAAGGCCAATTCATCTCACAAGTAATGAATAAAGGTAAGACAGGAGAATTACTTGATAAAATTATTGAAGGTAAGATGGTGAAGTTCTATCAGGAGGTATGCTTAATGGATCAGGCATATGTCAAGGAGCCCGGGAAAACGGTGAAGGATATAATGACTGAAGCAGTAATGGCAATAAACGAAAATATTATCATTAACAAATTTACCAGATATGAAATAGGTAAGGGTTCATTAACAAACGAATTCAGTATTCAGTAGAAAATGTTCTATTTCGAGGTGCATGGAAGACTACATGGTTAAATTAGTTCGAATCTGATCTACCCGCATTTGGGCAGGAACTCCGGGAACGGAGTTCGAGTGTCTTCCGCAAATTCCCTCGAAATAAACAATACGACAGTAACATATTTTGAGGTGCCAGAAAGACTACATCTCCCAGATTCCTGATTGAGAACCAGGTGCCGTTTAGCCGGTAAAGTCTTTCTCCTTTCCCTCAAAAACAAATAAAACAAATAAAACAAATAACACTGGTCACATCATCCGAGGTGCAGTGAAGACTACATGGGAGACTGCAAATCTTTCGCCAAAAGACTTGTCTTCAATCTACTTCCTCAGATTTGATTCAGAAAGGTATTCCCTTGAGGTGCCGGAAAGACTACATAAGGGGCCATGCGGCTTAAAAAGGCACATGGAAAAAAAGTCTTTTAAATCAATTCCTCAAGGTAACAAAAAGTAAATATTTCGAGGTGCCGGAAAGACTACATTGTTAATCATTGTGTCAAAGGTTCGAATCCTTTTTGGGCCACAATATGGCCCAATAGCTCAGATGGAAGAGCAAATGAAAAATGTCTTTCATATAAATTCCTCGAAATCAAATATGCATGCTGAGGTGCAAGAAAGATTACATAGTACATCAAGCGACGACTGTCTTGTAGGTTCGAATCCTACCTGTGTTCATACAGTGGCCGAATGGATAAAGGCACTTGAAAAGTATCTTTCGATTACTTCCTCAGCAATAAATTTAAATATATGAGGTGCCGGGAAGACTACATTGCTATTGGCTGCGCTTGACTCTTAATCAAGAATGGGTTCAAATCCCTGAGGCACTTAGGAGGACTAAAATATTACTTCAAGTTCTTTTTCAGCACTCATGGTACCCCATGAGTGTGTGGAAAAAAATTTAGCGAAAGTTATATTTTAACCAGTCCTTAGTGCCGGAAGTCTTCCACTATTCCTCATATAGATATAAGAAGCAAGCAAAGTAAAAGAGGTGAAAAAAATGTTAAAAGGACTAAAAGGTTTTATCAAAACAAATGAAAAAGCGACCCATGAAGGCGGCAAAGCCTATGAGTTGACATTCAAGGAATCAGTTGCAGAGTTGTTCTCACTGGGTCTTATAAAAGGCAACTTTTATCAGGATGACCTTGAAGTAATTGAAAATACTAAGGAAATTATGTTGAAAGCTTTTGCCGAATGCCCTGAATGGGCAACAAAATGCGCAGTATACGGCCAGGAGTTCAATTGCTTAAA
>JAEZNF010000615.1 GCA_023441845.1 Bacillota bacterium
ATATAAGACAGGCACCAAAAAGGAAAAAGTTCAGGTATGTCCCTAGCATCTGGAGAGTAAAAGTACCTTTAAAAATTACTATGGTCAGCGGAAACAGCATGGTTAAAAGCGCCATAATTACAAATACGAGGTAAGAAGCAAGGAATTTACCCAATACAATGCTTGAAGCACTTGTCGGTGAGGTAAAAAGCAAAACTTCAGTACCGTTTTTCTTATCTTCAGCATATATTCTCATTGTTAATATAGACGTAAATGCTATAAGTATAAATCCTAAAAAGCCATCCCCGAAAATTGCTTCAAGATTGGCTTGTGCACTTCTTATATTGTATATATAAAACAAAAGTGAAGCCATAAACATAAAAAGGCCGATTATAACGTATGCCATCGGTGAATAAAAGTATGATTTTGTTTCCTTCTTAAATATTGTAAGTGTACTTTTAATAAACCCCATTATTGTTCAACCCCCTTTTCACTGGTAGTTATCTGCAAGAAAATATCCTCAAGGGACATATCTACAGATTTCAACTCTATAATCGGATATCCCGCTTTGGCTAATTCAAAAAATATGGGTCGACGTACATCAACTTCCTTCGAAGAATCAACAATGAAAGAATTTACATCATCATCTTTTGCTGAAACGGCTTCGACATAGCTTACACCGTATATTCCATTTAAGAGACTCTGTACCGAACCCTTCGGACCTGCTACGCTAATTGTAAATCTGGTTGAGGAGCCAAACGCTTTGGATAGGTTTTCGGGTGTATCTATCGCTGCTATCTGCCCTTTGTTAATAATAACAACCCTCTCGCATACCGCACTGACTTCAGGCAGAATGTGAGAACTCAAAATAATGGTGTGCTCCTTACCAAGTGCCTTTATGAGCTTTCTTATTTCTATAATCTGTTTTGGGTCTAGGCCAACTGTCGGTTCATCCAGTATCAGAACCTCAGGACTGCCGATTAAAGCCTGAGCCAATCCAACCCTCTGCTTATATCCTTTTGAAAGGTTTTTAACAAGCCTCTTACTTACGTCGGTAATCTTTACCAGCTCCATAATATCATCCAACTGGCTCTTTTTTTCCTTTCTGCCAACCATCTTCAAGTCACTGACAAAATCCAAATACTCTTTGACGGTCAGATCCATATAGAGAGGAGGCTGTTCAGGCAAATACCCAATTCTTTTTTTAACTTCCTTGGGATCCTTCATAATGTCATAGCCACACACCTTAACAGTACCCTCACTCGCTGCCAGGTATCCGGTAATGATATTCATTGTTGTAGACTTTCCTGCGCCGTTCGGACCGAGAAAACCGAGAATCTCACCCTTTTCTATAGTGAAATTCAAGTTGGTTACAGCATTAATATTACCGTAACGCTTAGATAAACCTTGTATCTCTACCATTTTATTCCCCCCTGTATATATATTGAATTTTTTCGTAGAGGACAAATACACATAAATTAATTATGCAAAAAGAATTTTAATAAATTGTGAACAAATTGTAACTAAATTAATTTATTTGACACATGATAAATTCCCTTTCCATAAAAATCCTGTTACAGAAATTTGTCGTACCTTAAAAAAATCAGATACTTGTTCATTATAAAGCTTTTCAGAGTGATTTTCAAGTACCCGCAAGCATGGCGGTATAACACACTCAAATAAAAAGAAAATGCAGGGTTCTCGATGTTTCACGAGTTCACGGAATTTTCACAATCTAGCTAGGCTTTTAGGAAACACTATATGCCATTACTTATCATGGTGAAAGGGCTTTTTATTGTTAAATACAAGCGAAAGGCCTAACCCGGCAATAACACCTAAAGAATCTATGAAAACATCAAAAGCTCTCATTTCCCTGCCAGGTATAAAGTATTGATGAATCTCGTCGGAAACCGCATATAGAAGCCCTGCAAAGAAAGATACCACAAATGCCTTCTTAAGTTTTCCTTCACTAAAAAATCCTTTAAATAGAAGCAGTCCCAAAATAAAGTACTCTGTGAAATGAGCCGTTTTCCTTATGATAAATGAATATATTTCCCGATCGCCCCGCCCTATAAATGGAGCAAGTATTCCATCCATCAGATCTACAAATATGCCGCTCTCAGCACTTGATATATGAGCCGGCTGATTGGACTGAAAAAATATAAACCCACACCATATTACAATTAAAATCCACCAGATCTTCTTCATAATTATCCTTTATCCTCTTATTAATCATCGGCTACAAGCTCCCCAGCAGAAGATATACTTCCTTCAAAGAAGAGATATTCCAAACAGTTTTTATTAATCGTAGCACACTGAAATAAAAAAATAAACCCCATTTTATGGATTTAAATGGGGCCACTCTCAGGGTCTTCAGCCGGTTTCAGTCTTTGTAAAATCCGATTCCACCGCTATCTTCTTATAATCCTGTTTACTTTGAAAAAGCTTGCCAGGACCGGTCCAAGAGCTGAAAATCCGCCTACGATGATCCAATCGCTGTATGAAAGCGGAATTGTTTTAAATATTCCCTGGAAAACAGGCATATATATTACTCCAAGGATCATTGCCAGCGAGCAAATAACCGAAAGCACAAGAGGAATGTTATTGAATATGGATATTTCAAAAATATTCTTCTTTTCCGACTTGCATTCGAATACATGAATAAGCTGCGTCATAACCAGTGTTGCAAATGCCGCTGTTCTTGCACATTCCACGTCCCCGGCAAAATATAAAATAGTTATAAATACCGCCAGAGTGCTAAGTCCTATTAATGTTCCCCTGAACAGTATCAGACTCAATAAACCGT
>JAEZNF010000632.1 GCA_023441845.1 Bacillota bacterium
TGCATTCGATACAGTCCTCCTCGCCGTCCTGAGCCCTGAAAGTTACGCTGTATCCCCCGGCGTCAGCGGTGATTTCCGTTACTTCATGGCCATAAACAATCATTGCACCGCCCTTTTTGGATTCAGCCTCAAGCTTTGCCATCAATATATGAGAGTCGATGATTCCTGTTGATGGTGATAATAACCCGGCAGATGCTTTTATGTGCGGTTCCATCCGGCACACCTCGTTTTTACTTAACATTTTAAGGTCAAAGACACCATTCTCATTTCCTTTTTTTAGAAGTGACTCCAATGTCGATATACTTTCTTCGTCCGGTGCAATAATTATTTTTCCGATCCTTTGAAATGGGACATCCCGTTTTTCGCAGAAATTGTACAGCATTTGTCTGCCTTTCACACAGAGCTTTGCTTTCAGGCTTCCGGTAGGATAATATATTCCCGAATGAATAACCTCGCTGTTTCGGCTGGAAGTCTCCTTCCCGAAATGTTCATGTTTTTCCATAAGAACAACCGAACTTTCTACAAATCTATTTGCAAGTGCAGATGTTACAGCCAGACCTACCACGCCTGCACCGATTACTACAAAATCCAACTTTTCCATTAACTTCCCCTCGCTTATTACTTATTAGGTTATAGATATTATACTACACATAATATCAGTCAAATCAATAAAATTTTATATGCCTGCCGACAAATGAATACATAATATACGCCATTAATAATAAACTCCGGTACTCTTTACAAAATTTGAACAGCAATTATTTGAACTGATAATGTTATAGAGCATGAAAATCTGCAAATAATATCAGTGCAGCTTAGGGTTGAGCAGTTGAATTTATAGCCGAAATAAAATATTATAGTTCTGGGCAGCGAATTTAAAAATTTAGAGTTTAATGTTTTCAAAGCCGAGGCTTATGAGATGCTGCAGAGCTAAAAGTAAAACAGTTCTTATATAGGAGGAGATAAATTTGTCTATAAACAAAAGAAATTATATTGTTATACTTTTAGTTATGCTGACTGTATTTCTTCCGATCTGTGTTTTTTCCGCAAAATTAACTGACAAGGCTGATGGTAAAAAGTCCTTAGTGGAAAAGAATGGGCCGATAGTCTTTTTTGGAGACTCAATTACTTGGGGATTTCCATTAAATAAGCATTTCGTAGGTGCTAATTTATTGAATAAGGGTGTATCGGGGAATACCACCGCAGATGCTTTGAAGAGAATCAGGGAAGTTACAGACAGCAAGCCCCATAAAGTATTTATTATGCTTGGAACCAATGATCTATGGACTAATACGGACATGTATACTACCATGAAGAATTATGAGGAAATAATCACAACAATAAGGTCTGCGTGCCCATATGCCGATATTGTCATTCAATCAGTAATGCCTTTTGGAGCTAAAGCAACTGATACTAATCCTTATGCAACAATTATTGCTGTAGATAATTTGAATGCCAGGCTTCAGACCCTTGCAAAAAGATATGGCCTTATTTACGTTGATGTCGGCAAACTCTACAAGGATTCGGAAGGAAAGCTGCGCCCGGAATATTCAGGTGATGGTGTGCATATATGTTGCAGCAGCTATAGCCTTTGGGCGAATTATATAAGGAAGCTTGTTAGGTAAAAGTCCCTGAAGTGAACCGAGGAATCCTTTTCTCAATAAGGATTAATAATCGGTTTAACTTTATAGACAGCGGAGATAACATAATAAAGCCGTATCACATATGATGTATATAGGAAATAATATTGTTTAAAGAACTGGATAATGTGTAATAATTAATGCATGAGGTGACTTAAGTCATGGCGAAGTATGTAAAAAACCCTATACCGATTGATGCAACAGAATATAGATATGGATTGGAAGATGGCTTTGATGATATTGAAACAGCTGTTAATTCGGGCCTGGACGCAAGAACTTATATAAATCCGGTTAATTCGGGCAAAATTCCTTTTATATATACTCTTGAAGGTAAGCACTATATCAATAAGGGGGATTACATCATAACAGGAGTCGATGGAGAAAGATACCCCTGCAAGCGGGAAATCTTCCTGAAAACCTATACTATGGTTATGCATTGATTGATTTATTGGTTTGCGGCGGGTTTTTTCTGGTATTTAGTTCGATGGACCGCCAATTCCTGTTTTCTTTTTCAACAATTGAATTAATTCCCGAAATGAGCAGTTTTTCTTTATTATCACCGTCATAAGGGGAAGAATCGGTCTCGTAAAGGTATTTATGGTACTTTAATATTTCAGCCGTAGTGCGGTATTCGACCCAGTTTTTATGGAACCCAAAGGTAGTATTTAATGTGGACACAATGGTTATAACCGAGCCCATAAATGCAATTATATACTGTGTAAAGGCAAAAGTGTCAATAAACAAAGCTGTAAAAGGAATGAAGGCCGATATAACCGTATCCAGCACGACAAAAAACAGGTACCATTTTTTACATGAAATGGACCTGCTGTCATAGTATTTGAGATAGTTCAACAGATATTCTTCTGCATAATCCTTTTTTTCTTTTTCCATAAGTGCACCTCAATATTTTTGTATGAATTCCAGAGCTATTTGAGCAGCATTTGCAGTAGATTTGGCAAGGCGGACATTACAACTTCTAATAACCCCGGGTACTCTTGAATCAGAAGCCATATCTATGCTGTTATCCAGCAAAATAGGACAAATTTCTTTTATCTTTCCCAGCTCTGCCAGCCTGATTGCTCTTTTTAATTCTCTCTGGACATATTTGCTGCCAAGTGAATTATGAGAAACAAATATAATAAATAAATCTGCGGTATCCAGACTTTTAAGAATTATTCTCATATTTATATTTGTGTAAGGCGGCATAAAATACAGAAGATTACAATCATACTGTAACAAGCCCAGTTTATCTATAATAGTTTTTATAGCATCGCAATCTTTGCTGCTGAATGATAAAAAAATAATTGCCATTATTAATCCCTCAATAGATATTAATACATTCTATGCATGTATTAATAAATACATGCTGTTTTAGCGGTCTACTGTATATATAAACTGTAAAGGCCTGAATATAAAAAAACGGTATGGGGCTGAGCAAATAGGACTCTAGTGAAGTATAATGGTGTATGGGCTAAAAATAAGCATTTAAACTAGGTATAATCCCGAAATACGCCTGCCGGGCGGTTTGTATTTGCTATGGTTAAGATGATATATTATTAAAGCTGTCGCTGATGCGGCGCTTAAGGCGGAATGAAGTAAAGTTCCGGTATGAAGGTAAAAAGTGTCAATAAAAAAGTGTTGACACGGCGCAGCAAAGGTGATAAGATAGTCTTCGCTCGAGAGAGCTGGACAAACAGTGGACTTTGAAAAGTAAACAGTGTAATTAAAGTAAGAACTCGTTAATTTAAATGAGAAACTTGCGAACTTTACTAATAGTAATGTCAGCAAAACGTAATTAAGAGCCAAAAGGCTCTCAAATAAAAGATTAATTTGAGAGTTTG
>JAEZNF010000640.1 GCA_023441845.1 Bacillota bacterium
AAGGAAAAAATGCTTCCTAAAGTGTCAATTTTGACATAAACTTTATGGTCACTATATTGATTTTTCAAGGTTCAGAATTAATTTTTAAACTGCGAAGTATGAGTAATAAATACTATACAATATGTAAAAGGGCTGGTGGTAAGTTTGGACAAAGAGCTTATGAAAGGCAGTATTGATATCCTTCTGCTATCACAGATTTCACAAAAGGATATGTATGGTTTTGAAATAATAAAAAATTTAAAAGCTAAAAGTAATGACTTATACAATATGAGTGAAGGGACGTTGTATCCTGCACTGCAAAGGCTGGAACAAAAAAAGCTTTTGAAGTCATACTGGGGGGATTCCGAAGGTGGAGGCAGAAGGAAATATTACAACATTACGGAACAAGGGAAAAAACAATTGGTTAAAAAAATGGAAGAATGGGACCAGGTAAATAATTTGATTAGAATGTGCAGGGAGGTGCCTATATGGACAAATTCGAAAACTATATCGGACTGATTTTAGAAGGAGTGAGTATAAACAAAACCCGTAAAAAGGAGTTGGAGGAAGAATTCAGAGACCACCTTACTATGACCAGAGATGAACTTATAGAAGCGGGATATACCGAAGAACAGGCCACCGCTGAAGCTATTCGAAGGTTTGGAGAAGCTGATGAAATAAGAAATAAATTCAAGGGAGTTTTTACTCCATATAAGCTAATAAAAGACTGGATGGACAGCCATACGGTCTTAAGAGAATCGCTGCAGTGGTCCTTTACTATTATTGGGGCTTTGTTCCTCTCCATATTTATTAGAAGCTATGTATTTGCGTCTACTGAAGTAAAACAGATATCAATGCAGAATACATTGTTTGAGGGACAGCGGCTGGTAGAACTGAAAATAGGGTATTATTTTTCAGCTCCCGAAAGGGGTGACATAGTTATTATCAACAGAGAGGCACACAAGGGGGGGATCAATAAGTTTGTAGATAACGCAAAAGAAATCGTAGAAGGATTTTATAAGAAAGAACAAGGTGAAAAGAGGCTTATAAAGAGGGTTATTGGTGTTCCGGGCGACATGATTGATATAAAAGACGGGAAGGTATACATAAATAACGAGTGTTATGACGAGTCCTACGTGAAAGGAGCAACATTTCCCAATGGAATGACATTTCCCGTAAAAATACCGGAAAATCAATATTTTGTTATGGGAGATAACAGGGAAAGAAGCCTGGATAGCCGAATGATAGGCTTCATAGATATTAACACCATTGAAGGCAAGGCTGTATTGAGAATGTGGCCTCTTAATAAGCTTGGCGATATTTACGAATAATTAAAACCGGTTAATTATCGGATTTGACTGAATTGAATATTTACTGATAAGAGAGAAGATGGTGCTATTCTTCACCATCTTCTCTCTTATCGTCGTATAGATTATACGTTATGCATTTTGATGCTCTTCTTGTTTTGGTACTTTTCGCCTCTTTTTTCACAGTGGAACTTTTAGGACCTGACTGCTTTGAAGTTGTTGATTTTGAAGCTGATCTGTTGGCACAATTTTTATTAGTACACTGGTTGTTAAAAATAATTGATCCGCAAGTACAAAATTCTGGCAAATATATCACTCCTTTTATATATCTTAATATATCACATTTTTTCAGTTTTAATAATCGTTTTTGGGAAAAAATTATTTTTTCGGCAAATCTTTTTTGTATAATGGTTTTCTTGGACTTTTCAAACTTGGATAATTAATATATAATCTATTTAATAATTCTTTTTTCGAGGTATCCAATGTTTAAAAAAAAGATATTGATAGTTGATGGGGTAGAACAAACAGTTAGTTCAATTTTTGATGTGCTTATTCCTTCGGGGTATAATGTTATTATTGCATCTAGCGGTGAGGAAGGTCTGGAGAAGGTTAAAAGTGAAAAACCTGATCTCGTCATTTTAGATACCGTTTTGCCCGGAATTGATGGGTTTGAAGTTTGCAAAACATTGAGAAATGAAGAAAGCAACAATTTGATGCCTATAATAATGCTTACAGACCAAGGAAATGAAGAAGGCAAACTTAAAGGACTCGAGCTCGGGGCGGACGATTATATCGAAGTACCCTTCAATTCGAGAGAGCTATTGGCAAGAGTAAAAAATACTCTTATCCGTATAGAACGGAACAGAAGGGTATCCCCTTTGACCGGGTTACAGGGCAATATGGAAGTTCAAACCGAAATAAACCGCAGAATTGCCAACAACCAAATTTTTTCATTGATCTATGCCGACATTGATAATTTTAAGGCATATAATGATTTGTACGGTTTTTCAAGCGGTGACAGGACAATAAAGCTTACGGCGGATATAATTATGGACAGTGTGTCCAAATACGGCGATCACTGTGACTTTGTCGGGCATATTGGAGGGGATGATTTTATAATCATCACTGAACCAAATAATGCTGAGGCTGTCTGTGACAACATTGTCAGGGTATTCAATGAAAAAGTCCTTACTCTTTATTCACCAGAAGACCGGGGAAGAGGGTTTATTACTACTTCAAACAGGCGGGGCCAGAGAGTCAAGCACCCTATAATGGGTATATCCCTTGCGATAGTATCAAATGAGTATAGAAACCTTACAAGCCATATAGATTTTATGGAAGTAGCTTTAGAACTTAAAAAGAAGGCAAAAACCATAGCCGGAAGTGTTTATTTTAAGGATAGGAGAAGGTCCTGAACTATTACAAATAATTTTTATTTATCTAAGTAGCGAATCATAACCAGTTTGAGTATGCATTCAGTTACTATTTTCAAAGGCAAAGCCTTTGAAACGCTACAGAGCCAAAAGTGGAAATTCGTTCTTACTTAGGAGCGCTTAAAATATTACTTCCGCTTTCTAAGCGTGCCATTCGTGCTATCCTCTAAGGGTGCAGCGCAAACATAGTGGAAGTTATATTTTAACCGTGTCCAATAACGGAGGAGTGATTTTGATAAAAGCTGCAAGTTTGTTTGAAAGCTATAACATGGCTGTTGAAAAAGGCTATAACTGTATTTTTGACAATAATGAAAATATAGATATATTGAATTTGAATGATAAAGAGCTGTTTAAGCTCGTAGAAAAAGATGTAAAGGCCTGGGAATCAACACAAATGAGTGATCTGGGAGGTATAACTCCCGCTGAATTCTTTGGAAGCATCGAGGACACCGAAACTCTTATGGACCTTTTTAAGACGGGCGCAGTTATGTGCAATTATGATTTGCCATCGTCTCTTTTAGACCGCTTAAAGGCCTTTAGAGAAGAGATTTATGAAGAACTTTTATCTTATGCTTCCAATAAAAATTCGATTACTCATGATGTAGATTTCCTGATCTCCTTAATGTCAATAAGGGTGCTGGGTCAATGGAGTGAAAATAGGGCTATTGAGCCGTTAATGAAGTTTTTTATTAATGAAATGCACGAGTATGACGTAAATTATGATATAGTTGCCGAAGAATTGGCGGATTGCTTTGTTAATATGGGTGTTCCAGCCGTTGAACCGCTGCTTAAGGCTTTAGAAAGCCATGATAATATTGATTCGAATCTGGAATACCTGCTGAAAGCTTTATCCGATATCGGTAAGGCTAATAAAAGCGACAGCATATTTTACTGCTTAAAAAATGCTTTCAGAAAGATGGATAATAAGACACTGGCTGCGTTGCTTATAAAAAATTACGGCGACAGCAGGGCTATTCCTTTACTCAGGGGCTATCTGGAAAAAAACGTCGGGAGCATTGACAACGAGACTTTTTATGAGATTAAACATGTGGTAGAAAGCCTGGGAGGCAATATAGGAGACCTGAACCAATTCTAGTGCAATGTTTTATGATAGCACAAAAAATTTAATGGAACGTGTTAAATCTAAGCCCCCGTCTAAGGGGGCACAGAGGTAGTACTCAATAACGGAATGGTCACCGGAGACGTTGAGTTTAAGTTCAATGCTTGAGTTTTAGTTCAGCATATTCAGATAGTTATGGATTGCCTTAATCAAACCGTCTTCCAGACATGATGGCTCAATGTCGTATATTATTGAGCATACTTTCTTTACGGTTGAGCTGATATTTTTACACAGCTCGCCATATTTGAAGGAGAATTTATCGAAATTTTTGGGCACAAGATATTTTTGCACACTTCGAGCTTAAAGCACATGTTGATTACAGATTGAGCAGGTCCGTCATGTATGTCTCGGGCAATTCTTTTTTTCTTATTCATGAGCAGATTCCATTTAAGCCTTTATTATCGTGATTGATTATACCATGAAAATACATGTTTCACACTGGATATGAATATGACAAACCTGCCTGTGAATATTCTATAATAAATAATTTGAATAGGCGGGATTGTATGGTAGTTATTGTAAAAAGAAGCAATATTATTTTGGTTTCCTTGATATTTTTGCTTGCTGTAATGGTATATAGCCTGAATGTAGGGATTAGGGGTGCCGTACCGGCAAATGCAGACAATAATAAGAAGACCGTTATGCTTGATCCGGGCCATGGAGGTGAGGACCCGGGTGCAGTCAGCAACTACAGCGGGATAAGGGAAAAAGATATAAACTTAAGCATAGTTCTCGACGTGAAGAAGCAACTGGAGGAAGAAGGGTATAATGTAATTCTGACAAGGGAAGAGGATAAGCTTGAATACAGCCCGGAGACCACAAACATAATTCAAAAAAGAAAGCAGGACCTCATGAGAAGGAAAAAAATGATGGATGAGGGTGGTGCAGATATAGTTGTAAGTGTGCACCTTAATAAATTTCCCGATACGAAGTATTTCGGAGCTCAGACATTTTACCCTCCCAACTCTCCTGAGAGCCAGAAGCTGGCTGTCAGTATCCAGGGAAAACTGAAAGAAATAGTAGACCCTAATAATAAACGTGCAGCGTTAGTAAAAAAAGATCCTATTATAATCTTATATGAAAATAAGACGACAACATCCATAGTCGAGTGCGGGTTCCTTTCTAATCAGGAGGAAGAAAAACTCCTCGGAACCAAGGAACACCAGGAGAAGCTTGCTAAGGCAATAAAAGAAGGAATAAGCAAGTATTTTGAAGGGAAATAGAATGTTATGATTCTTCTACTGATGTAATAATTTACATGATGAATTTTCGCCCTAGAGACTATATAATTATAGTATTATGTCAACTAAAGAGGAGAGTGATGTTCAATATGCCGTGGATAAAGAAGGTATGTTTATTGACAGCGCTTATTTCGGTTTTTATGCTGATTGCATCTGTAAAAACTGTATTTGCAGCATCTGAAACCGGAGTAATGGTGAACAATCAGAAATTAGCAGTAAGCGGTTCGTGTACATACTACAATGATATTTTGTTGATACCTGCAAAAGAACTTGCCGGTGCCATTGGGGGCACATTCAGCTATGACGTGAATACTATGACGGGGGTTATGAAAAGCGGCGGAAGTGAAATGGTATTAAGGCTGGATAACAGTACTGTAATGTTTAACGGCAAATATTTAAATGCGCCTGCCCCAATGAAAATAGTGGGCTTCAGGCTTTGTGTCCCTGCTGAGTTTATCTCAAAGAAATTCGGTGCAGAGGTTTATAATAACAGCAGCAAAAATATGATGATGATATATGTACCTGTTGATGGGAAGCTGGTGTATAAGGTATTGTCTGGGGATACCCTATGGCTGGTTTCCCGGTTTTTTGGTACTACTGTTGATGACATTAAAAAACTTAACGGCTTAAAAAACGATACAATTAATATAGGACAGAACCTTGTTATAAAGAATATCCCTCCATATACCGCTTCATTTGAAGCGTACACTTCTAAAAGTGCAACAATTTTCAGCGGTGAAGGGTTAAACTATCCGGCGGTCGGCTACCTTCAAGCATGGACAAGCATCAGTATAAAAGGTAAAAACGGGATTTGGTATAGTGTAACAACCCCTAAAGGCAACGGATATATCCACAGCAGTGTATTGTATATTAAACAGGATATAACTGATAACTCAGCTGACAGTACATATTTTCAAAACACTATTCCTGTGGACACTTCCAAGGACTACATCACAAGTACAAATTATACGGTTCAGGCA
>JAEZNF010000046.1 GCA_023441845.1 Bacillota bacterium
ATAAAAGTGAGGGCCGAATATAATAAACACAAAAAGAGGGGAAGTGTTTATAGAATCAATTCAAGGTCTTCGTCTGCCGCATCTCTGTCCTGTCTATCCAATAAAGTATTGCTGATCATTTCAATTATTCTCATAGCTCCCTTGTAGCCTACTACCGGCAGGTATGAATGCACACTCCTGTCCAATATCGGGAACCCTATTCTGACAAACGGGATGTCCTCCGCCCTGGCTATATACTTACCGTATGTTGTTCCCATAATAAGATCAACCGGCTCTTCCTTTATCCACTGATGCATTGTAAACAAATCTCCCAGGCTTTTAACTTTTCCTTCTATACCGGCTTCGTCAAGCATCTCCTTAATCGTTTTGTCAAAAGCCTCTCCGGGTGTGCCTGTCAATACATATTTGGGTATCATGCCCAGACTTAGCACAAACTCGGTTAATGCCGTTACTATATCGGGATCACCGAATATCGCAGCAGTCTTACCGTGGTAATGGTAGTGGCAATCCACCATTATATCCACCACCTGCCCCCGTTCTTCCTCAAGCTCGGGAGGTATCGGTTTTCCTGCCAGTTTTGAAACTGCCATCAGGAAATCATCGGTAGCTTTAATGCCAATGGGGGTCTTTAAAACTTTGGCCGGTACCTTGCATTTCTTTTCAAGCTCGTAAGCGCCGTCGGAAGATGCAAAACGGCCTAATGCCAAGGTTGCACAAGAGTTTCCGGTGTCTATAAGTTCCTGTACCGTTGTACCCCCTTTAGGATACATCTCATATTTTCCTGTCATAGGAGCATCAAGAACTCCGCTTGTATCGGGAAACATTATAAACTCTGAGCCGATAGCTTTAATAAGTCTTTTCATTTCCCTCATATCTCCCGGGTTAACAAATCCGGGTATGACGTTAAGCTTATTATTGGCTGTCTTGTTGTTTACCGAGAGGTATTTGACCATTGCCTTAACCATGTTTGAAAATCCTGTAACATGTGACCCCTGATAGCTTGGCGTATTTGCATGAATTACTATCTTGCCTTCAGGTACCTGTGCCTGGCTGATAAACGTCGGTATATCGTCTCCTATCGTTTCGGAAAGGCATGTGGTATGTACCGCAATGATATCGGGGTTATATATTGAAAAAACATTTTTGATTGCTGTTTTAAGGTTTGCACCTCCGCCAAATACCGAGGCTCCTTCGGTAAAAGAGCTTGTTGAGGCCATTACCGGATCTCTGAAATTTCTGGTAAGATATTTCCTGTGGTAGGCACAGCAGCCTTGTGAACCGTGACTGTGCGGAAGGCACTTATTAATGCCCAATGCGGCATACATAGCACCTACCGGCTGACAAGTCTTTGCCGGATTAATTGTCAGGGCACTTCTTTCGTAATATTCCTTCGGTGTATAATCTAACATTTTGATTACCTCCCTACATAACTTCCTTCAAGCAGTGGTTCAGTCTTCCACGGCGGAGTCACGAACTTCCATGAAGGAGTAGTTAATCCCATTGTAATGTCTCTTGCAAAGTTCAAAGCGCCTCTGAATCCGGCGTACGGACCGCTGTAATCGTATGAATGCAACTGTTTCGAGAAAATACCGGCCTTATGCGCAATATACTTATCCTTGATTCCCGAACAGAACAAGTCAGGTTTTAAAACCTTTAAAAGCTCCTCAGTCTCATAATGGTTAAGGTCATCAATAATGATGCTGCCATTTTGCATATCTTTCATCATACCCGCATAATAATTCAGTGATATCTCTTCTTTCAGCTTGTCATATCTTTCCTTGGACAATGTAACCTTATAGTGCTCAGGATCTGCCTTTACCTCAATGTTCTCTATGTTTTTGCTGTCGCCGTCTTCTTTAATTGCAGGTATGACTTCCCTGCCCTCATAATCGTCCCTGTGAGCAAATTCATAGCCTGCAAGAACTATATCCATTCCCAAATCCTTAAGAAGATGTTGATAGTGATGCGCTCTTGAACCTCCGACAAAAAGTGCTGCCGTCTTACCCTGGCATATCTTTTTGTACTGTTCCATCTTCTCCACAATTTCCGCCAGCTCTTCAGAAATTACTTCTTCTGTTCTTGCCGTCAAATCAGGGTCCTCAAAATATTTTGCCATATCCCTCAAACTCTTAATAGTACTCTTTACCCCGATGAAGTTAACCTTGATCCAATCGGTCCCGTACTTGGTGTGAAGCATTTCTCCAATATAGTTAATTGAACGGTGGCACTGTATGATATTAAGATTGGCCTTATGTGCGTTTTTCAGATCTTCCACCGTACCGTCACCGGTCATCACGGAAACTATCTCATAACCGATTTTCTTTAATATCCTTTCAAGCTCCCAGCCGTCTCCTCCTATGTTATATTCACCCAGTATATTAATGGCGTATTTACCTACAGCGCGGTCACCCACACCGATAATATGTTTAATAAGTCCGTTATTTGCAATATGGTGTCCTCCGGACTGGCTGACTCCCTTATAACCTTCCCAGCTAAAGGCAAGGACCTTAATTCCATATTCTTTTGTCGCCCAGTTTGCCACCGCATTTATGTCGTCACCGATGAGGCCTACAGGACAGGTAGAGCAAATCATGATTGTCTTCGGCTTGAAAATTTCCACGGCTTCCGTAATAGCCTTTCTTAATTTCTTCTCGCCCCCGAAAACGATATCGCCTTCCTGCAAATCCGTTGAGAAGCAGTAATTCAGGAAGTTCTGCTCATCTCCTCTTGTTCTGCCCTTATTTCTTCTTGTTCCCCAGGTATAAAATCCGCACCCTATAGGACCGTGCGTTAAAACCACTGCATCTCTTAACGGTCCCAGTACAACACCCTTACATCCTGCATAACAGCATCCCCTGTTGGTAATTATTCCGGGTATTGTTCTTGTATTGGCAGTAATAGTCTGGGGTTCCGGTGTATCTGAATTTTTTACAAGAATGTGTTCTTTCCTGTTTTTAAAAACACTTGCTGGATATCTCTCAACTACTTTATCTATTTTGCTTTTCATTTTTACCGCCTCCCTCTAAACTGCGTCGTTTCCTATTTCCCCGGTTCTCACCCTTATCGAGTCCAGAACCGGAAGTACAAATATCTTACCGTCGCCTTGTTTTCCCTTACTGTTTACACCAATAATGGTATCAACTACTTTCTTTACCTGATCATCCTGTACTATAAGCGAAATAAGGCGTTTGGGAACAAGTCTGTGTCCCTCCGATATTACTTCCGCCAACGCAGGAGATACATTTTCGTTTCCTGCCATTATGTTTTCGATAAGCGAGTAATCTACTTTTTGCTTTCCTCTGCCCATAACCTTCTTGCAGTGTAAAGACGGAAAATCTTCCTTTAAGAGGACTTCTTTTGTCTTATTGATCATATCCATTCTGATAATTGCCATTACCTCTTTCATAAGATCCCCTCCTTACAGCTCATTCGAGCCGGAACTGATTGTATATGCTTCTTCGACAGGGCTTATAAATATTTTACCGTCTCCAAATGCTCCCTTTTGGCCTGTTTTTGCGTTTTTCATAATAATTTTGACAACGTCGTCCTTATCCTCATCCCTAACAACCATGATAAGCATTTCTTTAGGTATTTCATCATAGAACACATCGCCCACCTTAACACCTCTCTGCTTGCCGCGGCCCATAACATCTATCTTTGTTACCGCCGGAAAACCGGCGTCACTAAGTTCGGATAATACCACATTGACTCTTTCAGGTCTTATAATTGCCCTCACCATCAACATAATCAATTCCTCCAGTCCTGTTATTAATTTTTATTTATTAAGACGAAACACTATTATTGATTGCATCCGGCAATTAAACATCCAGAATGCCGTGTTCCATCAGAATAGCTTCCAGCCTTTCCTGCGGCATAGGCTTCGGCACTACAAACATCTCATTGCTGTCAATTGCCTGTGCAAGACCTCTGTAAGCATCCGCCTGTGTTGCCGACGGGTCGAAATCTATAACGGTTTTCCTGTTAATCTCAGCTCTCTGCACCATGTTATCCCTGGGTACGAAATAAATCAGCTGGCTACCAAGTTCTTTTGCAAAAGCTTCGAGAAGTTCCTGTTCACCGTCAACCTTTCTGCTGTTGCAGATTATGCCGCCCAAACGTGTTCCACCTGTGGCGGCATATTTCTGAACACCTTTGCATATATTGTTTGCAGCATACAGGGCCATCATCTCGCCGCTGGCAACTATGTAAATCTCTTGTGCCTTTCCTTCCCTTATCGGCATTGCAAACCCGCCGCAAACAACGTCACCTAAAACATCATAAAAAACATAATCAAGATCGTCGGTATAAGCTCCCAGCTGCTCCAGCATATTAATGG
>JAEZNF010000068.1 GCA_023441845.1 Bacillota bacterium
CTGTCCATATTCATTAGTGTACGCCCAATATTCCCTGTCTCCATAACCAACATCCACAACGACCAACTTTTCTCTATTTCCGCTGATATTGCCGCCATCCACTTCGATTTTTCGATACTTGACATCAATTAATGGAGTCACTGTCGGGGGTGGAGACACTTTTGCTCCAATTGTTACATTAACAGACCTTTGAGGGGTGGGTGTAACCGTTTTATCTATTTTGGTTTGTGACACACATCCTGTCAAAAAAATCATCAGGATAAAACCAATAAAGCTTGTTCGAAACGAAATGCCTTTCATCGATAAACCTCCAACATCGTTATTTTTATATACTGTAGAGCTGTAAATTATATTCTTTGAAATTCCTGTTTTCCTTATACCTATATGAATTTAATGAAGCGTAAATTACGACTATTTCCTACCAGGTTACTATTTGACTTGCGTTAAGTATTTTGGATATAATAAAAACATTCAAATAATAAAAAAATGTTAGATGGAGAAGTTACCGTAGATATAATGAATTTCAGAGACTGGTTTTAGAGAAGCTTTCAGAAATTGATTCGGGATTTTCAGAATTTGATTCGAAATTAGATGCATTAGAAACCCGGCAGTATGAAATATACCAGATTGCTACAGCAATAGATCATTCAAACCAGATAGGGAAGGTAGCTTGACAGACATGAATATTCAAGATTGCAAAGGTTGAACGGAAATTGAAAAAGGTTGGCAAAATTCTTGACGATGATGAAATATAAGCCGTCTCAACCTATGATTCATTAATTATAAATTTGTAAGCATAGTTATTGGTCAAAAAGACATCAACACCTTAATAACAAAAGGGTTGTGTCTTTTTATTTTGCATAAAAACGGAGGGATACTTTCAAAAACGGAATAGCAGGTAATTATTAAGCAGGGCGCCTAATATATTTTATTAGTGCCTTTTTGTTTTTGAAAATAAGGAGGAGGAAATGAGGATAAAAGAAGCAACTTTTAAATCTGAAACAAATCTCTTGATTTTTGTTACAGAAGAAGAAAGATATAGTGATGAGACTATAAGTAAAATTGAAAAATACAAAAAAAAATATGAAAGCATTTCTATATTTGTTTCGGGCAAAGTGGATATTAAACCTGTACTTAATAAGATGATCATGGAAAAACTGGAAGCCTAGGAGTGTTTTGAGTGGGGTGCGTTATATTTTCTGAAAGGAAAATAATTGCACTCTATTTTTCTTAAGTTTACTTTTACATTTAGCAAATATACCATATGACACAAATTAGAAAAATTGAAGATGGGGTATTATAATGAATGTTGTTGGATATGTGCGGCTATCTCGTGATGAAGATAAGGAGAACTACTCTTCCATAGAAGCACAGAAAGAAATTATTATTGAGTATGCAAAAAGATTTAACTGGGAAATATCCGGAATGTATATCGATGATAATTACAGCGGATATACATTTGATAGACCGGATTTTAGAAGGATGAAAGAAGATATTGAGAATGGCAGAATAGATATTATTATCGCAAAAGATATTTCAAGAATTGGCAGGCATAATGCGAAAACACTGCTGTTTATTGAAGAAGTACAATTAATGGGCAAAAGAATACTTTTACCGGAAGAAGGCGGCGGTTACGACTCGGAAGCAGATGATGACGATATCCTTGGAATTAAAACATGGTAAATGAAAGGTATATAAAAGATATTTCCAGAAAAATCAAGGCTAATATGCGCATAAAGCAAAAAAAAGGCGAACTTGTTATGGGGAATTTATATGGATATACAAAAGATCCTTTTAATAAATCAAAACTTAATATTGACGAGAAAATCAAGCCGGTTATCCAGTTGATATTCAAGCTTTATCTCGAAGGTCTGGGATATAAGAAGATTTGCGACATTCTTAATGAAAAATGCTATCCGACTCCATCTCAATACATTAAACAAAAACATGCAGATAATGGTAGAGTATTCAAAAATTCTGTCAGTGATTCCTGGCAAACTCACAATATTCAGAGAATAATTCAAAATGACTTGTATATCGGTACTTTATGGACTCATAAAAAGCAAAATAAAAAAATAGGCGGAAAGCAGGAAAAAGTACTGAAAGAGCAGCAGTATTGTTTCCAGAATCACCATGAAGCAATCATAAGTAAAGAGGATTTTGAGTTGGTACAGCATATAAATTGCAAGCGAAGAAACCTTAGTGAATATAACGGGAAGGGCTTTTCAAATGTAAAAGCTACATACAAGGGAAATTCAAAATATCATTACTTGTTTTCGTCTTTTGTTTTTTGCGGTGATTGTGGCTTTGCTGTAACCGGGAAAAACCTTGGAAAGAAATCAAATGTTATTAGAGGTTATGAATGTACCCGGTATGCAAAATATGGCCTTCAAAGGTGTTTCAGCCATAATTTGTGGGAGGATAAACTGCTGTTTCTGTTTAAAGAGTTTTTAAAAGCTGTAAAAGCACAATATGAAGAGTATTTGAAAAACTACAATATTGAATATAGCAGGAATAATGTTGAAGGATTGTTGAGCAGATTTCAAAAGGAACTCAATATAATAAATGAAGAGTTAAAGATACTTCTTGATCAGAAAATTAAAGATATTATCAAAGAGGCCAATATGGAGTTTCGAAATATTATTGAAAATAACTATTTGAAATTGGAAAATGAAAAGAAAGTTAAGATTAGGGAGTTGTCTGGAAAAATCGAAGAACTCAAAAGAATAAATGGCAGGGATATTGAAAAGAAGATACAGACTGCCATAGATATGTTCAATGTTATCATAGAATCGGAAAGGCCTGAAAGAAAAACCCTTGAGATGGTTTTAGACAGAATATTTATATACAAGGATAAGACCATTGAGTTTAAGTTAATGGTTGATATTTCTGAATTGACCTTTACAAAAGAAGTATCGGTGATATAGCACACTCACCTGATAAGGCTACAGTTGCATCTTTTTTTATTTCCCTGCAAAAAAGCCAAAGTGAGGAATCTATATCGGCCATACCCGGTAAGTCTCTTGCAGCAACTGCGTCTTCCAGAGCTTCAGCAAGCTGGGGAGAATCGAATGTAATGTAATGATGTTCGGTATTATACTCTTCAGACATTCTTTTAATCCAGGTGCTGTCTGAATCGGGCTGAAAATGGCTGGGTTTGAAATACTGCCCGTTTCCGTTGTAATCTATGGAGTAAGTATGAAGCCTGCCTTTGCCGGTTTTATTGAATACATCTGCTGCTATGGCTGTAATTGCGCTTGAGTCAAGTCCGCCCGATAAAAATGTACAAACCGGAACATCGGCCACAAGCTGCCTTACAATTGCATCATTGACCAGCATATTTACTTTATCGACAGTATTGCTTAAATTGTCTGAATGAGGCTTGCTTTCAAGGGACCAGTATTTCCTTATAAAAGTACCGCTGTTGTTATGCAAAATAAAGTGTGCGGGTTTAACCTCGTTTATTCCTTTGAATACGCCATGTCCGGGGGTTTTTGCAGGCCCTAAAGTAAATATTTCAGCCAGGCCTTCGGAATCTATGGATGCTTCAATAAACGGATGGGCCAGAAGTGTCTTTAACTCAGAGCCGAAAATAAAAGAACTGCCTTTTTGAGTATAGAATAAGGGTTTAACGCCGAACCTGTCACGGGCAAGGAACAGGCTTTGCTCTTTTTCATCCCACACGCCAAATGCGTATATACCGTTTAGATG
>JAEZNF010000232.1 GCA_023441845.1 Bacillota bacterium
CCCTGATATTGAATTTTACCATGTAATCATTTATCTCAAAGTGGACAGATTAAATATCACGCTCCCTTTCATATATTTTTTATTATGACATTAAAACGCTAGTACTAGCAGCTTCAATGTGTTTGGCATTTAAATTAAAATTTTATTTGGGAATTACTACAGACAATTACTACGGACAATTACTACGGAAATTTTAAAACCCATTTAAAACCAATTAACCCTTAATATCTATTCAAATATAGTTTCTAATAACATAATTAAATTATATATGCTTATTCTATATAATTCTACAATTTTTTCTCTTTTACATGTTTTCCTGTTTTTTTGGTATAAGCAGCATTATATAGCGCTGTGCTTCATCTATTAAAAAAGACCTGAATATTTATAGTATTTTTGTTCCATAGCATAAAACCCTCTGTCAACGGCAGTATACGTATTTCGGGTTTTTACACTGATATATACTTTTTTCGACACTTTTTGCGGCTTGTATGAGATTTTCCAACACTGCTTTAGGTATTGACACTTTTTTATAGCCCATTATAATTCTAAATATATCCCTTAATAGAAAGGAAGCAATATAATGGATAAAAATAAAATCGCACGGATAAATGAGCTGTCGAAGAAATCCAAAACTATGGGACTTACTCCTGAGGAAAAGGCCGAACAACAGGCACTGCGTACAGAATATATAAGGGCATTCAGAAATAATTTAAAGACAACCCTGGATTCCATAGTTGTTGTGGACAAAAACGGCAACAGAAACGAACTTAAACCAAAAGACAAGCATTGATTGTTTTCCTGTTTAAAAAACAGGGTATATATCGCATCGCTTAAATTACAATATTTATAAGTTCAGTTAAACTCTTTTTATACTATTCTTCTCAAAAAGTTTGTTTTTCAAACAAACTTTTATTCTGTAAGTCTTATAGCGTAAGCGTTATAAGACACTTTATGAGAAGATATAGTTCATCTGTTTATGGCAGCTTTTTCATACTTCTAAGCTTGCAGCCTAGCTGCGATATGTTATAATATATTTGAATCTCTGCTATTTAAATTGTTCAAAAGAGTATTTTACATGTGGTATTGTGCACTTAATAGATCAAGGCAGTTTTTGCAAGGCATTATAGAAAGGATATAATATTGTATAAAAAAAGATTAACATTACTAATACTATTAATTGTTGCATGCTTTATATTTCAGCTGGTACCCGTTACTCCTGAAGGTGTTACGAGCTATGTTTGCCATGTGAAAGATTCAAAAGTACTTTTATATGCAGGTTCAATATATGATAGTACTCATTTAATCGGCAGATCTGATTTTAAAACAAAATTTAATAAAGTAACGATATCGCACACCCCGGTTTTTACGCAACATATAAGTTTAACAGGTATATCCTTAAGTAAATCATTTTTACCTGTCATACCATTTGACCATCGCACAGCCATCAGGCAGTCTATACCTCACTATTTTAATGGGACTAAATACAAGAATAACCTCTTTGCTGTCTAATATTTCTTAGATGACGGAGGTGAACTTTATGGATATAACAGTAATAATTGCTGTTGTTATTGGTGTGCTCTTTATTGCCGGAGGGCTGATTGCAAGTCATTACGGCAGCAAAGTCAGTGAAAGCATGGAAGAGGAAGCACGAAATCAAAAAAACAAAGTTTAATCTGCAATTTTGAAAAGCGCAGGCATTTTGCATTTTCTTACATTATGCCTGCCTCTTCAATAGAATCAATTAATTGAAGAATTCATATTATGTATAAATCACGAAAATGATTTTACTTTGAAAAATTTATTTTTCGTGATATTGATAAGGAAACTAAAGCGCGATGTAAAATTTTTATCGCGTTCAATATAGATAACAATAAATAACATAGAAGGGAGTTAATTTATGATTAAAAAGAAGCGTAATACTATATTTCGTGTATTACGGAAGTTTTTGTTCCTTTTTACCGGCTCAATACTTGCGGCAGTTGGATTGGAACTTTTCCTTATACCAAACAGTATTATTGATGGTGGAGTTGTAGGTATATCAATTATTGCCAGCCATCTATCAAAGGTACCTTTGGGTTTTTATATATTTGTACTAAACATACCTTTTCTGTTTTTCGGTTATAACTATATCGGCAAGTCCTTTGTTATAAGTTCGCTATTTTCCATTACATCGCTATCTTTCTGGGTATCGGTATTTCATCGCATACCGGGCCTGACCAATGATACATTATTGGCAACTGTCTTCGGAGGCGTAATTTTAGGCATAGGCGTGGGGTTGATATTACGGCATGGCGGTTCATTGGATGGTACCGAAATTGTTGCACTTGTATTAAGCAAAAAAACAGTTTTTTCTGTTGGTCAGATTGTTATGTTCTTTAATATATTCATATTAAGCAGTGCCGGATTTGTGTTTGGCTGGGACAGGGCCATGTATTCACTTATTGCTTACTTTATTGCATTTAAGGTAATAGACATTACAATTGAAGGTCTGGATGAAGAAAAAGCAGCAATTATTATATCTGAAAAAGGTAACGACATTGCAGAAGCAATAAACGCACGTTTGGGTAGGGGCGTTACATTTCTGCAGGGTAAAGGCAGCTTCTCTAAAAAGCCTAAAACAATACTTTATTCCGTTATAACACGTTTGGAAGTTGCAAAATTAAAGGGGATAATAAACGATATTGACGAAGACGCTTTTGTCACCGTTTCAGATGTTTTCGATATAATGGGCGGTAAACATAAAAAGAAAGCTATTCATTAGATTGACAAGCCAGGATGTACTTGTATTTGTTGGGTAGGGTATGAATCAATAGAATTAAGTTCATTATTTTATTGATTAGTAAAGTAAGTCCACTTATATGTTTCGCAAAAACATTTTACATTTCTAGCTCTATTTTTTCGCGAAATCATATATACCTTGATCCATTGAACGCGCAACACTTTATGAAAATTCTTTCGCGCGTTCAATATGGATCATAATATTTTAATAGCCTAAATTCCCGTTGAAAATATCACATATATTATTTTCTGTATGTGATATTTTTCAATTGTATGTTATATAAAACCTAAATTCCCCATAAAAACATCACATACAGGGCAAATACCTTTATTTACGCAGTCTTCTGAATAGATACTGTATGTGATATTTTTATAACACACAAAATTTATAACACTCTATTTTCAAGCCTTTCGGGTATATGTGATAAAAATTTTGGAATTTAGTGTTTGGATAAAAGCAAAAGCTATTGCTGTAAAAACAAAAATTTCAGGATATTAAATCCTGAAATTTTTGTTTACTGGAGCTGGTGGACGGAATCGAACCCCCGACCTGCTGATTACAAGTCAGCTGCTCTACCTGCTGAGCTACACCAGCACTATTAACTTTATACATCTGCAATAGCGGATGATCTTCCATGTTCAAGAACAGTGATTATGCCCTTGACACTATGATAGTATAACAGGGTAATGCTTAAGTGTCAACACTTTTTGTTAAGAAAATTTAGCCATATAAATTTGTTCAATTAATTCCTGTCAAAAGCTACATCAAAAGGCTGTGTGGCATTTAAATATCGTAGGAAATAAAATAGAAAATAATGATATAATGCAATAGTGATACAAATACCAAAATACAGACATTATAGAATTAGCCAAGGGGGAAAATTCGAATGGATAATTGTCAAACAATCAATTTAAAATCCTTAAAAATTATTGATTTGCAATTTATACTAGAATTTAAAGGGGTTTCAAGACTTAAAGTCCTGAAACCCCTTTTCTACTTGGTGGGCACTATAGGGCTCGAACCTATGACCCCCTGCTTGTAAGGCAGGTGCTCCCCCAGCTGAGCTAAGCGCCCGTAAAACATCAACTTGCAGAAAGTATTATATCACTATTTCATATGTAAAGTCAATTATATTTTTCGTCCAAATTATGGTTATTTTAAACATGATCAAAAATTCACACTTTAATAGAGTTTTATATGCCGTAAAATAATTAGCATGATTTATATATATACAGAATATCACGTGCAACAAATTTTTTTTGGGTTTAATATTTTTGAAATGGGTCAATTCTTTATGATATAATGAGTAACACACGGAAAAGAATATATTTCCAAAACCTTAAAGGGGAGCAAACTATGTTTTTTGAGTCATACAAATCAATTTTATATTCCGATACACTGGTACCTGACATATTTATAAATGAGTATATGCCGTCAATGGACGGTGACTGCGTTAGAATATACATACACTGCCTTTTCCTGAGCAAGTACAATAAATATGCCACAATGAAAGAGCTTTCAAAAAAGCTTGAAATAGATATAAATAAGGTAAAAGATTCACTTATTTACCTTGAAAGTATAGGAGTCATATCCAAAAAGGAAAACAGCAGCAGTATTATTATTAACGATTTAAAGGAAAAAGAAATTAAAAAAATGTACAGGCTTAAGACTACTTCAACACCTGAAGAGGCTGTTTTGAGTTCTGAAAGGAATAAAAAGCGAAACAGTATCATTACGGCTATTAACAATAAGTTCTTTCAGGGTGTCATGCCGCCCTCATGGTATACCGATATTGATGCGTGGTTTGACAAGTATAATTTTGAGGAAGATGTAATGTTTGCACTCTTTCAATACTGCTACGAGCACAGCGGCCTGTCCAAGAATTATATAACCAAAGTGGCCGACAGCTGGTACAGCCGCGACGTCAGGAATTCATTCGATCTGGATAACTACTCGATACAATACCAGAAATTCAAAGATGTACGCGGTAAAATTGTTAAAAAGCTCCGTTTAAACAGGAATCTGACCGAATACGAGAGCTTGTACGTAGAAAAATGGATAGAAGCATACAAATATGACTTTGAAATAATTGAGCTTGCGCTTAAAAAGACTTCGAAAAAGACAAATCCCAGTTTTGAGTACTTGAACTCAATCATTAAAGACTGGCACGAAAATGGCCTTAAGACCAAGGACGAGATAGCTGCATATGACAGCAACAGGAGCCGCAATATGAAGCCGCTCAAGGTCAGCGAAATACCGCAGCATAATAATTTCAATCAAAGGCAATACGATAAGGATTACTTCGATTCACTTTATGAAGAAATATAGATTAGTTAAGAGGGACCGTTTATGAGTAAAAGCGTTCAGGAAGCCATAAGAAATATATACGATAAGAAGCAGCTTAAGAACCATGATGATCATATGTTTAAAAAAGATGAGGTCTATAAAAAAGTTCCTTCAATAAAAGAACTTGAAAACGAAATACAACTCCTCGGAGTTCGGTATAATAAAATGATCTTACTTTCAAACTGTCCTTCGGATTACGCAGCAAATGAATTATCCTTAAAGATTGACAGTTTAAAAAAAGAAAAGGTGAGGCTTCTTATAGAATCGGGATTTCCTGATGATTACCTGGAACCGGTTTATTCATGCAGCTTTTGTAAGGATACAGGGCAAATTGAAAACGTCGGCGGATTTGAAAGCTGTTCCTGCTATAAGCAGCACTTAATTGATCTGCTGTATAAAAGGTCAAACATAAAACTAATAGAAAAAGAAAACTTTGAGTTCTTTGATGAAAACCTTTATCCCGATACTGCAAACGAAAGTAAATACGGTATTAAGAAGTCCCCCAGGGAGCACATTTTGGCAGTAAAGGAAAGGTGTATAAGGTTTATAGAAAACTTTGATTCCCCTGAAGAAAAGAGCTTATACTTCTGTGGTCCGGCAGGTAACGGCAAGACCTTTATGGCAAGCTGCGTAGCCGCTGAAATTATGAAAAGGGGAAAAACCGTCCTGTATCAGACA
>JAEZNF010000088.1 GCA_023441845.1 Bacillota bacterium
CATTAGGGCGCCCCGTTGACAATGCTCTTTTCACGCCCCACTGCCAGGGAATACCCAGTCCAAAGAACCATATTCCTTGCATAGGCTAAGGTTCTGCTTCCTTATGTGCCTCCGGCTCTTATCCCGGCCCGCTGTATTATAGAGTACTTGCATAGACCCGGTAACAATTTGTTCAACCGGTAATCCCATGCTAAGTGCGGGAAGTATCGCTCCCATGAAAATCAAACAATCCGGTAAGTGACCGTACATTTTAATATGGCACTGCTCCGCTTCAAAGCATCACGGCAAAGTTCCCATCAAGACTGCCTTTTCATAGGACATATATGTAACTGGATATTTTCGCTATTTAATTAACCGATATTTTGTTGTCAAGGTTCATTTGGTGGCTTAATCCGGGGAATAATAAGGTTTATTTCCCGGATTAAGCCGCCAAGGGATTTTAGGCAATAGGAAACTAGGGGTAATGTTTGTTATTTTCAACTTACCTTGCTAAATTGAACGATTGTTATATTTTCAATTGATTAACTTGTTAAATATGCCTAAGGCATTCCGTTGGCTTATGAAAGACTATTTGTTTTTCTATAACATTTCTATATATATCATCAAGTGAACACCCGAAAAGATTTTTCATTTTAACTGCCAACCTAATACTTGGATTTCTTTCGTTTAACTCTATTGCTTCAATCATTCTTTTACTGCATCCGAGTAATTCAGCCAGTTCATCCCTGCTTAAATTCGCTTTAGTTCGTAAATCTTTAACTGGATTCATGTGCTTATACCTCCATACTTATAAACTACGCCAAATGTGTATAATAGTAAAACTTAACGTGTGACGGCCTACACGAAATGTGTTTTGTTATCTCAATATTTCTTTGATTTTCTACACATATTACACAAAATGTGTGAAAAACTTTTACATTTGGTGTGTATAATAGAATTGTAAAGGGGTGGATTTATGTTTGCAAAAAGATTCAAATCACTAAGGGAAGAAAGAAAATTAAGTCAAACAGAAATTGCTAAAATTTTTGATTTAAGTCCATCTGCCATAGGAATGTACGAGCAGGGAAGGAGAACTCCCGACCCATTGTCCTTAAAGAAAATAGCAGACTATTTTGGAGTATCGACTGATTATCTGATAGGTGCAACAGATATTCGTAATATAGTAGGAGTAGTTGACGAATTAGAAGAAGAATTTCCAGAAGGTATTCAAGTTTTACGTCAAGCATCAAAAAAGTTGACTCCAGAAGCAAAAAGGAAAATGGTAAAACTAATGAAGGTGTATATTGAAGATGATGAGTAATCTGTAACCACTTTATATGATGTATAATGTGGTATTCGTGTCTCAAAAAAGCGTCAAATAGAAAAAGACGCTTTTTCAATAATAAAATATACGTCTTAGGGTGTTTATTTGACTAATCATATAACTATAGTTTTTTGATACTACAGCTTATCATCATCACGTCCAATTCCATTACCTTTATCTATCCAATAATAAATATTCCCTCTCTCATCATATAAAAAATTGCCACCACAGTGATTTAATCTATCATATTCAATTATCAGTCTTTTATTTTTACATTAATTATATATTTTCCTATAATAAATCTATCTTTTTTATTAATGTTAATTTATCGTTTCCGTATATCAACCAGCCTTGACTTGGTTCATTTTACTATTTCCCTTTTTTAACTGAAGCAAGCGATATGTTATCAGAGAAATTACAACAATCACTGCACAAGCCATATAAACTCCGCGATACCCTGCCGAAGGAGCAATCATCCCCAAAATTACAGGCCCGATTCCCACACCGCTATCGCAGCAGATAAAAAAGGTTGAAACAGCAAGCCCATATCTCTGTATTGTGGTCTTTTTAATCGCCATTGCCTGACAACAGGATAACAGTGTTCCATAACCTAGCGCAAAGAAAGCCGCTGACACTAAAAACGTAAATCCTGATTTTGCTACAAATAAGATAAAAAATCCGATTGCATAGCTGCTGATTGCGGGATAAATAACAAAGTTATCACCTTTTTTATCCTGAATGCTGCCTGCTATCGGTCTTGCAATCAATAGCACAAACGCATAAACAACAAAGAACCATGTTGACGCAGCTTTCAGGTCGGTTTCTATCGCATAGGAATTCATGAAAGACATAATTGCACCATAGCATACGGACATGACGAGCATGAAAACCGAGATTGGAACGGCCTTTAGTTCAATTGTGTCTTTCAGCTTGAATCCGGAACACGCTGTTTTCCTGTCTACATCAGAAAGTTCAACATTTCTGATATGAACTATCAGTATAAGAATAAAACATATTGCAGCACATGCGCTGCATAAGCTAAAGATCACGGTATAGTTAAAATGGTTGAACAGATATAATCCCACAAAAGGGCCTGCCGCTGTTGCAAAGTTCTGACTCAGCATAAAATATCCTGTTCCTTCACCGCGTCTGCTGTCAGGCACAAGTGTCATACCGATTGTCTGTAAACAGGTAGATGAAACTCCAAAGGAAAGGCCATTGATGAATCTTACGATAATCAATAGCGGAAGGCTCTTCACCGGTATATAAGCAAGTGCCGTAAGTAAAAAGAAGACTAGCCCAATTCTTGTAATCAGGTTTCGCCCGATTACTTCCATATATTTGCCCGTAAATACGCGGGCAAATAAAGCACCAATTGAAAAGATACTCACTACCAATCCTGCCATGCTCGCGCTTGCGTGAAAACTATTAGTTGCATAAGCTGCAAGTGTAACCATCAGTAAATAAAAAATCAATGCGCAAAAAAAGTTTGCAACAAATGTCAGTATAAAATCTTTAGTCCATAGTTTTTCTTTCATTTCATCATAACTCCTTTTTATTGATTAGCATCATAAGTACTTTGACATTTTTTATGGAGGAACTAATCCTCCATATTTTTTACACCTTTTCTTATCAATATCTGTAACTGTCGCTTTTCTTCTTCACTCATCCCCTTCACCAAACGTTCTTCGATGGAAAAAGCTGATTTGGAAACCACGTCATAAGTTGACTTCCCCTTCTCAGTTAAAACAATTTTTTTATAACGCTTATCTGCTTTCGAAACCACCCGGTTAATAAAGCCTGCTCGCACCAGATTGTCAATAATTCCAGTAATGGTAGCTCCTTTTAATTTCAGGTGCTTCTCAATATCTATCTGAAAAACATCTTCATCTCTTCGTGAAAACAGGTATGTAATTACCTTAGACTGTGGTACCGTAAGTTCAATACTTTCAACAAACCTTCTATGTATTCTTGCAATATCATGTGCAAGAATAGATATTAAAAAACCAGTTTGATCATATAATTTTTTCAATTAACTGCCTCCGATACTTAGTGCGCTAAGTATTATAGCAATATGGCATACTCTTGTCAAGATTATCTTACCGTCAAACCGTCAAATACCGTCAAATGTTTTTATTTCCTTTCTGGGATTCTTGGGCAGCACAACGGCATCGGCGACATTGAGGGGAATAATGCGCTCTTTAAAAGCCTGCTCAAGCGACGAGTGAATCACAGTATGAATGTGCCTCACGGTCTTGGGAG
>JAEZNF010000120.1 GCA_023441845.1 Bacillota bacterium
AAAGTGCAGGATCAGGGTTAAAGGACCAGGGTATTTGCCAAAGAAAAAGGAAGCTGAATTATTAGGCGGTAAGGCGTTGGAAAAAGGGTACAGGCTTGCATGTTATCATAAAATTAATGGCGATATCGACATATACCCTGATAATAAGGAAGGACAGGCAGTTATTGCTCAGGAAGGAATGGAAAGCACTTTTTATATAGATCCTTTTGTATCAAAGCTTAATGTAAAAATTGATTTGCCTGACATTAATGACCAGAGATCCCTTGTCGACAGGATTCTATCAGCTTCTAACGGCTGTAAAATGTCTGGTTCGCTTCAAATATTTAGAGAACTGCCTGAAACGCTGAAAAATTGCAGTTTCGATGCTACATTAATCAGCATGGACAGGAAGATAATTTCTGTTGAGCAGGGAAATACAAAAAAAAGAATAATCGGCGCTGCGTTTGATATTGGGACAACCACTATTGTAGGTTACCTGGCGGATCTTGAGACAGGGGACAGAATTGCTGTGAAATCAACACTTAATCCGCAGAGGATATTTGGAGCGGATGTTATTTCAAGGATAAACCATACCAGCCGGTCCAAAGAGGCCATGAGTGAAATGAACGGGCATCTTATGGACTGCATAAATGATTTGATAAAACAACTGGCAGAAGAAAACGGTTTAAAGGAGAACGACATTTATCTGGCCTCTTTTGCCGGCAATACCACCATGATGCATTTTCTGATGAATATTCCTGCAAATGACATTGCTATATCACCTTTTATTCCGGTAACTACGGATTCATATAAAATAAAGGCTGCCGAAATTGGGCTTAATATTAATCGGAACGGATTTGCTCTGCTTCTGCCGTCAGTATCGGCCTATATCGGTGCCGATACGGTAGCGGCGGTCCTTTCGAGCCGTATGTACAGGAGCAAAAAAATTACGCTCCTTATTGATATAGGTACTAACGGAGAGATTGTTCTTGGAAACAGCAAGTGGATGTACTCCTGTTCCACAGCGGCAGGTCCGGCGTTTGAGGGAGCCAGCATAAGAAACGGAATTGGCGGGATTGAAGGAGCGATAGACAGGGTTTCATATGACGGCAGGCTTGAAATAAGTACGATAGGCGGCAAAAGAGCTGTTGGTATATGTGGATCGGGAATTGTAGATGTGGTTTCCATGATGCTTGAAACAGGTATAGTCTCAAAAAACGGCAGGATTAAAGAGCCGGAGGAGATTTTAAATACGCACGAGGATTTGGCACGGAGGGTTGTGAGCATTGACGGGGTTAAGTCGTTCCTGCTTTTAGGAAGTGAAGAATGCGAAGCCGACGGCGATATAGCCATAACCCAAAAGGATATCCGGGAACTGCAAACCGCAAAAGGCGCTATTGCAGCCGGTATAAGGGTTCTTACGGCTGAAGCCGGAATAAAAATGAAGGATATAGACAGAGTATTCTTAGCAGGAGGCTTCGGCAGCTATATGGATATAGAAAGCGCCCATACGATTGGCCTGATACCGGCTGAACTTGCAGGGAAGGTTGCTGCGATAGGGAATGCTGCGGGGGCAGGGGCATTACAGGCGCTGCTGTCTAAAAAATTATATGATAAGGCCAGGGATATCAAGAAAAGAATCAAGTATATAGAACTTTCTTCATCAGAGGAGTTTATGGATCAATATATCGAGTGTATGAACTTTTAAATATTCTTTGTGTTTATTGATTTTGAAGGAGTTTGTGATTTTTTAGCGAATAATGTAAATAAATTATAACCGGGAGGTATTGAATTGGATACTTGGAATGTTAAATGCAGCTTTTGCGGGGAGGAATTATCATATGGTGCGAGGCGCTGTCCTTATTGCGGCAGCTTGCTTGGCAAAAATGTGAATAAACCGTATTCGGGAGAAACTTCGGGAACTGGCAATATGTCTGGTGGAGATTCACAGCCATTTTCACAGCCGGTTCCTGCGGCAGCCGATAATGGACAGGATGTTTATAACCGGGAGGAAGCCGTTAGGGAAGCCTATGATAAGGATAAAGGTTATTATAATAACGAATACTCGGATCAAAATAAAAAGATCGATCTAAATAAAAAAGATGAGGGTCAGAGTACAGATGGACAGGCGGGCAGCGTTAACACCCAATTTAGCAGCTATAGTGTGCCGGGTGCTGTAAATAATAACCCCGGTTCAACTTCTGGTATGGACTACCCTTACAGATTCCAGGATAATGATACCGGTGAAAAGCCTTTAGGCAATGGGATGAAAGTGTTTTTAACAGCCTTAAGCACTTTTCCATGGATCGGCCAGCTTATAGGAATAATAGCAGCAATAGTCTTTATGAATTCGGAATATGATGCCGACAGGAAATCCTTTGGGGTGGCGCTGATGGTGTCATCTTTAACCTTTTTTGTGGTTGATTCGTGTTTGGGACTTTTAATAGCGATGGCTATTTCCTGAGGGTTATAAATATATTTTAAGCTTTTGGCGAGGTATAATATTGAAAGACTGTAAGGATATAATAAGAAAAACCGTTCTTGAAAAAAGGCGCCTGGTTTCGGAGCAGGAAAAAAGCATAAAAAGCACGCGTATAATAGAAAGCTTGCTAAAAGGGGAAATGTATAAAAAAAGCAGGCTTGTAATGTGCTATGTTGATTTTGACGGTGAAGTTGAGACAAGGGATTTTATGATGAGGTGTATTGCCGACCGAAAGAGACTTGCCGTGCCGGCTGTTATAAAACGTGTAAATGAAGGCAGGATAATTATTGCGTCAGAGGTATTTGACCTTGATAAGGATTTGGAGAAGGGGCATTTTGGCATCTTAGAGCCGGGGAAGGGTGCCATAAGAGAAATATGCCCATCTGAGATTGATCTGGCGGTAGTACCGGGTGTAGCCTTCGACATTAAAAGAAACCGTATAGGATTTGGAGCGGGTTATTACGACAGATTTCTTAAGGATACCGGAAAGGAATGCTTTAAAGTCGGTATTGCTTATGAGTTTCAGATATATGAAAATGTTCCGGTTGATGTTTATGATATGTCAATGGATATGATAATAACCGAAGACAGGTTAATATAAAGTAATATAAGACTTTAGTTTTAAATATTATCTATAGAGCGGTTATACATTGACAAACGACTAATTTACCCGACACGAGAGAGGATGATTGGATGAAAAACAAAATTACTGTTACGGGAGCTAATATAACATTCTTTGCATTTGCGGTGGCATTTATTTTTTTTCAGTTTGCTTTGATGGTACCTGCACTCTTATACGGTGACCCAGAGAAGTTTTCGCTTGATTTTTTTATACCTATTACCCTTATTAGTGAGTACGTACTGATTCTGGTACCTGTTATTGTATATGTCCTGATAAAAAAATTAAATGTAAAGGAGGTATTCAGGCTTAATAATCCGGGATTCCTTCCATGCGTTGTCATAATATTAATTGCAATACCGGCAAGCCATGTTGCAGAAGCATTTAATGTTTTTGTTTTATATATACTGGAACTGTTTGGGAAATTGCCCGAGTCGCCCATTCCTGTTCCTCAGAACATAGCCAGTCTTATTGTCAGCCTTTTAGTTATTGCGGTTACTCCCGGTATATGCGAGGAACTTCTTAACAGGGGTATAATGATGAAGGCTTATGAGAACAGAGGAACTATGAAAGCTGTTGTAATATCTGCGATACTATTCGGGATATTCCATTTTAACATTATGAATTTATTCGGACCTATTCTTTTAGGACTTCTGATCGGTTATTATGTAGTAAAGACAAACTCAATCTTTGCAGGTATGCTTGCACATTTTCTAAATAATGCATATTCAATGATTTCTCTATATTTAACAAGGGACCAGTATTCTACCGAACAGGCAATTACACTTGATGTGCTTATAAGGACTACCATAGTCGGTGTTGCAGCAAGCGTTCTTGTGTTTATACTGCTCTTGCTATTTAATAAGGTGACAAAGAACCGCAGCAGTTTTAGACCGTCTGTCGGAAGTGTAGGCAGTGACATATTGGCGGTTATTTCACATTGGCCTATGATTGTAGTCTTATGTCTTTATTTCTTTATGTTTGCGCTGACGGTTATTGCGGTATTGGCTGGAAACCTGCAATAAAGCATGCAGGGAATGATCTGTAATCAATAATTTGCTATGCCATTATTGGCTTTTATATTTCTATTAAAGTGATAAAGGGTATATAATATTTATATAAAGGCTTTAAATTAAGAAGGTGGATACCTTGAATTTTAGTTTTGACTTGAATTTGGTTCAATCTCAGAAGCTGGTACTTACACCGCAGGTAAAGCAGGCCCTGGAGATACTGGGAATGAGCAGCCAGGAATTGTTTGAGTATGTTGAAGAAGAGATGGAGACTAATCCTGCGTTGGAAGCTGCGGATGACAGTGAAATAGATGAACACGAGAACTACAATGAAAAACTTGATGAGGATGAATGGGAAGAAGCTGTACATAAAGGTAAACGGTATGAAATACAAGATGTCGGCACTATTGATTTTACAATCGATGAATCTTCAGTCAGGCTTTCTCTGAAAGAACACTTGATGTTCCAACTTAATACTTACGATCTGGGTGAGGAATTCAGGGCAATAGGAGAGTATATCATTGACAATACAGATGAAAACGGCTATCTGACGGCTGAGCTTTCGGAAATAGCCGCATATTTTAATGTCCCGGCAAAGAGGGTTATTAAGGTACTTGAAATTCTGCAGACCTTCGACCCGCCCGGAATATGTGCCAGAAATTTAAAGGAATGCCTTCTTATTCAATTGAGGCAAATGGATATTGTAGATGAAAATGCCTTTATGTTGGTTGAACAACACCTTGATAGTCTTGCAGGCAATAAGATTAGCAAGGTTGCAAAAAGTACAGGGCTTAGTGTGCAGAGAATAACCGGGATTTATGAGGTTATAAAAAAATTGGAGCCGAAACCGGGAAGGGAGTTTTACAACTCTGATGATGTGAAATATATATTTCCTGATTGTATGGTGAAGAAGATAGATAACAGGCTTGAGGTCCTTATAAATGAAGAATCGTTTCCGGTGGTAAATATATGCAGTTATTACCGTAAGGTTGTAAAGGAAGACATAAACGTAGAGGCCAGAAAGTTTATTCAGAGCAGGATTGACAGCGGACAGCGGCTCATAGAGTGCATTGAGCTGCGTAAGAATGCAATAAGGAAGATAGCGGAATGCATTGTTACAAAACAGGCGGAATTTTTTAAAAAAGGGAAAAGCTTTATAAAGCCCCTTACAATGCTGCAAATTGCCCGGGAGACAGATATGCACGAGTCAATTGTAGGAAGAACGGTTAATTCCAAATACCTGCAGTGTTCATGGGGGGTTTTTGAACTCAGATATTTCTTTACGGCAAAAGCTTCCGATAGGTACGGTAAAAATCTTTCAAATGAGGATATCAGGAAGAGACTGGAGTATTTGTTGGAAAATGAAGATAAAACGGCTCCGCTGACTGATTCCGAGCTTTGGGAGATGCTAATGAATGAAGGTGTGAAAATATCCAGGAGAACTGTGGCAAAATACAGGCTGGAACTGGGAATTCCCGCTGCTTTTAAAAGAAAAAATACTTAGCGAAGCGAAACGACCAGCCACGAGCATAAAAGACGAGTCAGAGGACTGTCCTCTGACT
>JAEZNF010000132.1 GCA_023441845.1 Bacillota bacterium
AAATTGGATGTACCTTGCAACTACAGGTACTCTTTTAGGAATTTCATCGACTTTTATTTTTTCATAATCAAAGCCTCCTACCAGTTCCTTAAAAGCAGCCGCACTATAGCCCGCTCCTATCACAGAACCGGCTATCGCACCGGCTGATACCCCGGCAATATTAACAAAACTATAGCCCCTTTTTTCTGCTACCTCATAAGCACCGGAATACGCAATCCCTCTTATTCCACCGCCGCTTAACACCAGATTAATATCTTTTACGGAATTATTATACAACATAAATCGCCTCAAAAATATAAAGCTTCTATTATATATATATATTAAATAACCGGATTGATTAGTATAATAAAAGCAAATCTTACTACTCAAGGCCTTCCCGTTATCTCGTTTATTCTGGTCTGGGCATACTGTGCATACTGTCCTTTGGGATATGTATCAATAACCTTCTGGAACATATTTAAGGCATTTCTGGAATCATCCATATGCTTGTAGCAGACACCCATACCGTAAAAAACACCATCTAAATAAGTTAAATCGTTTTTATACAATTGTACCTTGGATAATTTCGCCAAAGCCTCCTGGTACTTTCTAACACTTGAAAGGCTTAAGCCCTCATTATACGCAGTCCACGCAGCTTTAGTGAAAACACTGTTACACAATTCATCATACTTCTTCTTTTCATTATCTTTAAATTCCACATCTTTTAACAATAAAAGCTTGTCTGCAGCCTGTTCATATTTTCTGGCAGCAAAGAGATCATCCACGTCATAAAGTTTTATAGAATTTTTATAATAGTCAACCATCAGATCACTATTGCTTTTTTCCTTTTCCATCTTTGTATATTTCTCGTTCAAATCACTTAACTCCTGTTTGAGCGTAGTTATCTCAGTTTCCGAGGCTTCCATCTTGAGCTTACTGTCCTTTATTTCATTTGAGGCAGGCATCGAATTGTTCTTAATGTATACCGGCAAACTTATCAGGAATACAATCAAAGCGCCTAAAATTAATCCTACAATGTATTTCGGAGCATCTACTCTATTAAAAACACCTAATTTGGATATTATCTGGAAATTTGGCTTTACTTTATTATTGGCTGACGAACCCACGGAATCCCCGGTATTAAAACAATTACGGCCGAAGCTTTCTGACTTTCCACCAGATTTTAATTTTTTACCCAAGTCCTTAACAGGCGTATTTTCATCATAAGCCTGCATAGAGCAAAGAAGCCTCGATGCCTCAGGACTATTGTTCTCAACTTTCATTACCTTTTTAAACATTTCTGCAGCCTTTTGATGATCCTGAACATAGCTGTAGCAAATACCAAGCAGGTTCATAGCCTCATGAAATTCAGGATTTAGTGAAATGGCCTTTTTTAGTTCTATTATCGCAATATCTTCACTTCTGGAGTTTATATTATCCAATGCTTTGTTATAAAGTACGATGGAGTTTTTTATATTATCCGGTATGTTATCAATGTTATCGGATAAGTTTTTTAAGTCAATTCGTGAGAATTTCTGTAATTCCTGATTTAAGTCGATCAACAAAACCCCTCCGTCCCATAAAAAGTCATTAAATCGACGTAAAGAAGATTATAAGCCCAAAAGGCTCCTTACCTCACCTATGTAATATAATGAGCCGCAGGCACAAATCAAATCGTCATCAGAAGCCTTTGATAAACCCTTCTCTACTGCCCAACTAATTGTATCACTAACTATTACATCTTTACAATAGTGTCTTAAAAACATTGCCAGATCCCTGGCCGGCAGTGCCCTGTCACTATTAGGCGTAACGGTAATAAACTTATCTGCCAGCGGTATTATGGGCTTTATGATTGATTCATAATCTTTATCCCTCAAAACGCCTATAATAAAAGTTTTACGTTTGTGCGGAAAATATTTCCTCAAATTATTTGCCAGTTCCAGAGCGCCCTCCTGATTATGCGCTCCATCAATAAGGAAAACCGGCCTCTTTTTAAGGATTTCAAACCTTCCCGGCCAGATCGCTTTTCTAATACCACTTCGCAGGGAGTTATAATCAATATTGCCAAAGCCTTTCTCCTTTAATATTTCAACAGTTTTTAGAGCTACAATTGAGTTTTTTACTTGATGATCGCCCAGTAAGGATATTTTTAAGCCCTTATGATCCATCCAGCTAAAGGTCTGTCCATCAATACCCGCATCTTCTATCCGAATACTGTCAAAGCTGACTTTATGCAAAACCGCATTTCTTTCACCGCAGACATTTAAAAAAACTTTTTCTACCTCTTCATCTTGCGGATATAACACCACATCTCCATTATTCTTTATAATACCTGCCTTTTCAAATGCAATTTTCTCAAGGCTATCCCCTAGAATGTTCATGTGGTCATAGCTGATAGTAGTTATTACCGACACTAACGGACTGTCAATTATGTTGGTGGAGTCAAACCTGCCGCCCAAACCCACTTCCAGAACAACAATGTCACACTCATTTTCAAAGAAGTACTGAAATGCAATTGCAGTTACTATTTCAAACTCAGTTGGATGAGCGCCGCCCGCTTCAATGTGTTTTTTGACATTTTCCTTTACAAAACAGGTTATTTGGGCAAGCTCACTCTGTGGAATCTCTTTGTCATTTATCCTGATCCTTTCTGTAAACCTTTGCAGATACGGAGAGGTATATATCCCAACCCTATACCCCGATTCCATAAGTATGCTGCTAATAAAAGCAACTGTTGACCCCTTTCCGTTGGTGCCTCCTACATGTACATACTTAAGCTTTTTATGCGGGTTTCCCATAAATCCCAATAACTTTTCTATATTTTGCAATCCAAGCTTTACCCCGAATTTCATAGTGCCATGTATATAGTCCAGGGCTTCCTTGTAGTCCATTAAACCAGCTCCAATCCTTTTACTTAATGCTTTTTGGTAATATATAAGGCTCGGGGCCGTCTAAGCACGAACGCATTTCCACTTTTGGTTCTGCAGCGTTTCAAAGGCTTTGCCTTTGAAAATAGTTGCTTGAGAGTACAATTAAGCCGGTTATGATTCGCTACTTAGGCCCTCTCGCCTTTTGCCCGATTTCTCTTCGAGAAATGGCCATTAACAAGGACATCCTGAAAACAGGATGTCCTTGTGTTCAAATTGCTTATTAATTGGCTCCGCAGCACTTTTTATATTTCTTACCGCTGCCGCATGGACAAGGATCGTTGTTTCCGACCTTGGCGCTCTTGGTAACACTCTTTTTAGGTTCATCGCCATGGCTTGCAACAATGGGTTCGGCAACCTTTTCACGTTCCGGAGCATGTTCCTTGTCAATATGAGAATTCAGTATAATTTTCATTGAATCCTCTTGAATGGTCTTTATCATTTCTTCAAACATTTCAAAGCCTTCAAACTTATATTCAACTACAGGATCTCTTTGACCATATGCCCTAAGCCCTATACCATGCCTCAATTGATCCATTGCGTCAATGTGATCCATCCACTTCTGGTCAACTACCCTCAGCAAAATAACTCTTTCCAGCTCGCGGGTCAATTCGGAACCGAACTCCTGCTCTTTTTGCTCATATCTTTTGGTCATGGCTTCCACAATGAACTCTCTCAGGTCTTCCTTATCAAGTCTGTCCAGATCATTTCTGGCGGCTTTTAGTGTTCCTTTCTCCAGGAATCCACTTTCTGCATAACTCTCCATTCCATCCCAGTCCCAACTATCGGGATCTGGGTTCTCACTGCAGTACATTTTCACTATATTGTCCGATACCCCATCTATCATCTTCATAAAAGACTCCCTGAGGTTTTCTCCGTTCAATACCTGTTTTCTTTGCCCGTATATGACCTCTCTCTGCTTATTCATAACATCGTCATATTGTAGAACATGCTTTCTGATGCCGAAGTTTCTGCCCTCTACCCTTTTCTGAGCATTTTCTATTGCATTTGAAAGCATCCTGTTTTCAATAGGCTGGTCATCCTCAAGTCCAAGAGCGCTTACAACACCGGAAATCCTGTCAGAGCCGAATAATCTCATCAAATCATCTTCCAACGATATATAAAATCTTGATGCTCCGGCATCTCCCTGACGTCCCGAACGGCCCCTCAGCTGATTGTCTATACGCCTTGATTCGTGCCTCTCAGTACCCATAATGAAAAGACCGCCTGCTTCAACCACTTTTTCACGCTCTTCATTGGTACGATTTTTAAAATTCTCATAATACTCACGGTAAACTTTTCTGGCTTCAATTATTAATTCATCCTTTGTTTCGCTAAAGCTTGTTGAATGACTGATAAGTTCCTCTGAAAACCCATGTTTCCTCATTTCCTGTTTCGCCATAAATTCCGAATTACCGCCAAGGACAATGTCGGTACCACGGCCGGCCATGTTGGTTGCTATTGTTACCGCTCCGTATCTACCGGCCTGTGCAATTATTTCAGCTTCCTTATCATGGTATTTTGCATTCAAAACCTGATGCTGAATCCCGCGCCTCTTAAGCATCGAACTTAACAGCTCGGATTTTTCAATAGAAATTGTACCGATAAGCACCGGCTGGCCCCTTTTATTGCATTCAACTACCTCATTTATTACTGCATTGAATTTACCGGATTCATTCTTGTAAACACTGTCCGGATGATCCTTTCTTAACATTGGCTTATTTGTGGGTATTATAATAACATCCAGCTTATAAATGGTCTGGAACTCCTGCTCTTCAGTCTGGGCGGTACCGGTCATACCCGAAAGCTTCTTGTACATCCTGAAGTAATTCTGGAATGTAATGGTAGCAAGAGTTTTACTCTCTCTTTCAACCTTAACTCCTTCCTTGGCCTCAATTGCCTGGTGAAGTCCATCGCTGTACCTTCTTCCGTACATAAGACGTCCTGTAAATTCATCAACTATTATAATCTCGCCATCTTTTTCAACATAGTCAATGTCCCTTTTCATAAGGCCGTGAGCCTTCAAAGCTTGATTGATATGGTGTGAAATAGTAATGTTATCAGGGTCGGATAAGTTTTCAAGCCCAAAGTACTGCTCGGCTTTTTTTACACCTATAGCTGTAAGTGCAGCCGTATGAGCCTTTTCATCGACTATATAATCCTCCTCGATGTCATCATCATGCTTCTTATCGTCAACCTGAGTAAATACCTTGGCTTTGAGCCTTACTACAAACGCATTGGCTCTTTTATAAAGATCGGTAGACTTATCCCCTGCACCTGAAATTATAAGCGGCGTTCTGGCTTCATCTATCAATATACTGTCCACTTCGTCAACAATTGCATAATGCAAATCTCTTTGAACCATTTCCTCCTTGTAAATGACCATATTATCCCTTAGATAGTCAAATCCGAATTCATTGTTCGTTCCATAAGTTATATCACAGCCATAGGCTTCTCTTCTTTCATCGTTGTCAAGGTCATGCACAATGAGGCCTACTGAAAGGCCAAGGAATTTGTAAATCTTACCCATCCATTCGCTGTCACGTTTCGCGAGGTAATCATTAACCGTAACAACATGTACACCTTTTCCCTCAAGGGCATTCAAATATACCGGCAGTGTTGCAACAAGCGTCTTTCCTTCTCCTGTCTTCATTTCGGATATTCTGCCCTGGTGAAGGACTATTCCGCCTATTAACTGAACCCTAAAATGCCTCATACCCAATACTCTTTTAGAAGCCTCCCTTACTACTGCAAAAGCTTCCGGCAATATATCGTTAAGTGTCTCCCCTTTTAAAAGGCGTTCCTTGAATTCAAACGTTTTTGCTTTCAATTCCTCATCGCTAAGTCCTTCAATCTTCGGTTCAAGGCTCTCAATTTCATCTACTATCGGCGTTATTCTTTTTAATTCTCTATCACTATAACTTCCAATTACTTTTTCAATCATTTGTTTAAGCAATATTAAAACCTCCATCCATTTTTATATGTCGTTTTATTATTTCAGGCCGGCTCCCTTTACACCACAGAAAGCAAGTAAAAAAATACCGGCAGCTATTATCAAATCACCAATGCTCACAACAGGCATAAACGCGCCCAAAACAGGCGGCAGATTTATTATATCGGCTAAAAAATACAATCTTGTGGATTCGTCTAAAATCACATGTTTTCCATCCATGCCTGCCTGCAAAATGTCCTCCACACCAGTAATTTGTGCTTTAGCCAATGCCTCAACACTTACAGGCATCTTGCCGCCGCTTAAAGCCATTACTAAAGCATTCGAAAAACATCCAAGGCCCATAATACACATACCGGCATAATGTCTGTTAAACCAGAATCCTACCAGCAATAGGCCATAAACTATGCAATGTGTTATTAAACCATATCCGGATAATATCCCCAAACCGTTTAGTGTTAATACACGCAGCAAAGTCTGGACTACAAAAGCCAATATAACAATCCAAACCTTTTCAAGTCTAATGTTTAAAAGATTAGACAGCTTACCTTTGAAAACTATTCCAAGCAAAACGCCCAAAACTGTAGCAATAAGGTAAAGCATTTGTGACCTCCTTTATTGCAGTTATATATAATTTATATAACCGGGAGGGGAAGAATCGGTTCCTTCAACAACAGGTTCCTGGCTGTAAATAAAAGCATACCTCTCATTAACCTCTGTGAAGTTTAACATTAAGTCAAACTTATATGAAGGCTCATTAAAATCATAAAATGCGTATTTATATTTAAGCTGTTCCTTGCTAAATGAAAGCCTTAGGGAACTAAAGCTCAAAATATCTTTTAAAGAATATGTCGAACTCTTGTTTACGGTATTTGAAGTAAGCGATTCATTGGAATTGCCTAATACGTATGGTTGGCTTTGGGCATACAAAAGCAAGCTGCAGTATTCAGCCTGAAATACCGCACCACCCTCGGTAGCTAACGCAGACAATATTATCAATCCAATAAAAAACTTTTTTAACATTCCGTTATCCTCTATAACATCTAATTAAAATAATTGCAGAGTAAAAACCTCAGTTCATATTACTTAACAACTATATTGTAATGATACATGATTAACAAAATATAATCAACCCCTGAGACATTTGTTTTACTTTTTATTCTGCTCCCAACGTTCCAATACTGTCTTGTAACCGTCAGCGCCGTAATTTAAGGCCCTGTTAACCCTGCTTATAGTAGCAGTACTTGCTCCTGTCTTTTCACTTATTTCAGCGTAAGTAATACCCCTCTTCAACATTCTGGCAACTTCAAGCCTCTGCGCAAGGGCTTTTATTTCAGATATTGTACATATATCCTCAAAAAAGTTATAGCACTCATCAACATCATTCAAAAGTAATATAGCCTCAAAAAGGTTATCAGTCATCTCATCCTTTATTTTAGAATTCATTAACAAATCAACTCCTGTTTCTTTTTAAAACTATATCTTCAAATCTGACACCGGGACATTTTACCCTAATGATAAAGAATGTCTTATCAGTAACAAGTGTGCGTCCTTCCATAGGTTCATAATTAACTTACCTCTTCGAAATTACAATATCAGCTTTTTCTAAAACAGTCAAGAATTCATCCAAGACATCTTTAGTACAGTTTTTTATCTAAATAATAAATAACTTAAATCATCAGTATTTATTATTATTAATTTAAATTATTATTGTAGAAAAAAAAAATATCATATGTTATAATTAACTTGATATATTTTTTTGTCAAATCTTATTAGTCATTTTACGTACATCCTGGGC
>JAEZNF010000140.1 GCA_023441845.1 Bacillota bacterium
AGACTGTTTGCCTTTTCTTCACTGCCGTATAAAAAATGCGTGTTGATGTAATATGGGCCTATAGTGCCTGAAGTATACCAAAAGGGCTTGTCCTGAGGGCATACCCTCACTGCATTAGTCTCAAAAAGCCAATTTACCAATTTTTCATTTATTTGTTCCAAAGTTATTCCCCCTAACTGTTTGTTTTTTCATTTTTCCTTTTCTCAAAGTCCTTTAAATATTGAACATACCATTCCTGATTATACACGGTGCTCAAATCCCCGGTAAGGTGCGAATTGTCACCCTCCAGAACAACATTGTATTTTTCGTCGTTCCACTCGATGATGGTTATGGAAGTATTGTCATACCACATAATGTTAAGCATTTCACTGAGCTCATATCCACGAAAATAGCACATTAAGGCTTTGATGGCTGTTCCATGTGTCACGATGCAAATATTTTTGCCTTTATTATTGCTTATAATGTACTCTATTTCGCCGGAAAGCCGCTTCTGGAATTCCTCCATGGACTCACCGTTTGGCATTTGGTGGAGATGAGGCTTGTTCTCCCATGTATCGTGCTCATGAGGCCAGATACATGCCAGCTCATCCCATCCTTTGCATTCCCAATCGCCTCCGTTAATTTCCTTAAGCTTGTCTGTCCTTATAATGGGAAGCATTTTTACCCTTGCAATATATTCAGCCGTCTGAAGTGTTCTTTTAAGACTGCTGGAATATATAACATCTATTTTCTCGTCCTTAAGCCTCTCAGCTGCTCTTTGTGCCTGCAGCCGGCCTTTTTCGGTTATATTGGAATCAGTCCAACCGTGAAAAACCCTGTTTAAATTACCCTCAGCTTCTGCATGTCTTACCAATATCAGTCTTGTTATCATTGCAATCCTCCTGGCAGCCACAACCTCCTGCTGTTTCATTCATTTCCAGCTTCCCTATTATATCACCGACACTATTATAGTTATGCATCTTTAGATATGATTCTATTCCGTTCAACACTCCAACGCACGCGGAAGGATCGACAAAATTGGCAGTTCCTATCATCACAGCACTTGCTCCGGCAAGCAGAAACTCTATTGCATCATCGCCGGTCGAAATGCCTCCCATACCAATTACCGGTACATTAACCGTTTTAGAAACCTCATATACCATCCTGACTGCAATCGGCTTTACTGCAGGTCCTGAAAGGCCTCCGAAATTATTGGCAAGTATAGGCCTTCTTCTGTGTATGTCAACAGCCATACCGAGTATTGTGTTTATCAGCGATAAAGCGTCCGCTCCAGCATCCTGCGCAGCAAGAGCAATTTCTTTTATATCGGTAACATTGGGAGTCAACTTTACAATTAAAGGCTTTTTGCAGTACTTTTTCACTTCTCCGGTGATTTTGCTTATTCCGGCACATGAGTTGCCGAAAGCTGCGCCTCCTGCTTTTACGTTGGGACATGATACATTAAGCTCAAAAGCATCTATATCTTCTTCGCTCAGTATCTCAGCCATTCTACAGTAATCCTCTATAGTGCTTCCGGCAATATTGGCAATTATCGCAGTATCAAACTTCCTTAAAAACGGTATTTCTTGTTTTATAAATTCCTCGACTCCCGGGTTTTGAAGTCCGACACTGTTTAATATTCCGGCAGGCGTTTCGGCTATCCTCGGCGGCGTATTGCCCTGTCTCGGTTTAAGAGTCAGGCCTTTTACAGATATACCGCCAAGCCTGTTCAAATCAGTATATTCCGAAAACTCCCTCCCGAAGCCGAAAGTCCCCGAAGCTGCTATTACGGGGCTTTTCAAACTCAATCCGCCGATTTTTACATTTAAATTTATTACACTTTTCGTATCAGTCATAACTTACCTCTTAATTTATATTGTTTTTCTTTAAACTATAATAACACTTAATTATATTTGTATCCATATGGAAACTCAAATTTTATTGACAAAGTTAAGTGGGTGTATAAAAACGGCAAAAAAGTGACTCAAGTCACTTTTTTGCCGTTTTTATGTGTTACAATCTACTTGTAAATGCATTTATAGCGATGTTTTGTTCAAAAAAATACATTAAACTTATTGGGCTCTAATCCTTCTTTTTAGGATGAGTATGTTTTGAGTTTAAAAATCAAAAAAACAGGAGGGAAAAGCTTTGAAGAAACTTTTACTAAAAATACTTTTGATTACATCATTGCTCTTGTCGTCCATGAATGTTATAACCCTACACGCAGCCACCACAGAACTGAAGGTTTATACAAAGGATGAAGGAGTTCATGAAGCCAATATAGAAAAACCGAGAATCTGCATTGAAAATTAATAAAATCAGGATGAAGCAAAGGCTCGCCTCCGGTAAGATTGATATGGCCTTTCACCCCAAGTTTTTGTAATAGTGCGACATAACTCTCTACTATATAATTTATCTGTGTCATATCCATAGTAGTTTGAATTGTATTTTCCTGGTAGCAATGTACACATCTCAAGTTGCAAACCGAGGTCACATGCCACTGCAAGACTAATTTATCCGAATGCAGATGACTTCGGAGAATACCTGACTCCCGGCCAGAGCTATAACTTCAGCGTTACAGCTGTATTCAGCGATAGAAAAGCTTATGGAAATGCTATCCGCTTAAGATTCCCCGGGCAAAGCCCCAGTCCCACTCCGGCTGCGGTTTCAGGTCCCAAATTGACTGCTTCAACAGAAAACAACAGGATTGTTTTAAAGTGGACTCCTGCTAAAAACGACGGGTTTGTGTACTATAAGGTGGTAATATCAAAAAGCAATCCCATACCTGTATACCCCGATGACGGTTATTGGAGCTACTATACCGACATAAATAAACTGCAGACCACTATTAATTCGGAAGGGTATAACGGCGGTGACTTCGACGGGAAGCTTACAGCAGGCCAGAAATATTACTTCAGTATCACTTATGTCTATGAAAATTCAAAGGTGACCAGTAATACACTTCACCTTACCTATCCGGGAGAATAAGCACATTAAGTCTTGTTGAAAATATAATCTTACGTTATGATGGAAATTACAAGGCCGACTGCAAACCGCTGTAAAGCGTGATATGCAGTCGGCCGCTTTTATTAGTGGCCATAAGATAACCGGTGGCCTGTAAAGTCTAAAAGTTATAGAAAAGCAGGCCTTAGGACAGAGGAAGTAAATTTGTAAAATCTTTAATTAAAGTAAAGATTTTATCAAGTTTAAATATGCAGTTCGCAACTATTTTCACAGGCGAAGTCTTTAAAACGCTACAGTACCGGAAGTGGAAATGCTTTCTTGCTTAGCCTTTATTAATGCCTTTTCCTCCCTGCAAACAAAAAGATAACCGCTACTATTGCATATATAACAAAACTGGCCTGCATATATAAATGCAGCCACAATATATTGACCAAAAGCAGAACAAAACCTATTAATAATACCCATGCAGTAACTCTCTTCAACATTTTTTATCTCCTCTTTCTAGCTATCGCTTCTCCATTTTTGAAGCCATTCCTTTATTCTTGCCTCATAGCCGTTGGACGTAGGTTCATAGTAAACGGTACCCTTCATTTCTTTAGGCAGATACTCCTGCTTAATAATATTCCCCGGATAATCATGTGCATATTTATAACCCTTGCCATACCCCAAATCCCTCATACCTGAAGTAACTGCGTTCCTGAGGTGCATTGGCACCTCTCCCGTCCTTTTGGCGGATACATCCTGAAGCGCTTTTCCTATGGCAGCATAGCATGAGTTTGATTTTGGACTCGTGGCAACCATTACTGCAGCATGGGCCAATATTATTCTGCCTTCGGGCATTCCGATCATTCTCACTGCCTCAGCAGCGGCAACCGCTACTTGCAGGGCTGTCGGGTTGGCCATCCCCACATCTTCGGAAGCGCAGATAATTATCCTGCGTGCCAGAAATTCAGGGTCTTCACCGGCGTATATGGCTCTCGACAGGTAAAAGACAGCGGCATCCGGGTCACTTCCCCTCATAGACTTTATAAATGCACTTATATTGTCATAATGACTTTCACCCGATTTATCAAAGGTTATGGATTTTCTCTGCACACACTCTTCTATTGTGGCAACATCAATAACAATTTTCCCATCTTCACCTATTTCGGATGTCATGACCGCAAGCTCCAATGCATTTAAAGCAACCCTCGCATCACCGCCGGAAACTTCGGCAAGGTATTGAAGGGCACCCTCATCGGCCTTCAAATCATAATTTCCAAGGCCTCTCTCTTTATCCGAAAGCGCATTTTTCAATATGTTAATTATGCTGTTCTCGTTTAAGGGCTTTAGCATAAACACGGACGAACGGGAGATAAGGGCTTTATTGACTTCGAAATAAGGATTTTCCGTGGTCGCCCCAATTAAAACAATTGTACCGTTTTCAACATAAGGCAGCAAAGCATCCTGCTGAGACTTGTTAAACCTGTGAATTTCATCTACAAAAAGAACCGTCCTTCCCGAAGGATTAAGTATCTGGTTCTGTGTATCGGCTGCAATCCTTTTAATATCAGCAACACCTGATGTCACAGCATTAAGCTTTTCAAAGCTGGATTTTGTAGTTAATGCAATTATCCTTGCAAGTGAAGTCTTGCCGGTTCCCGGAGGTCCGTATAAAATGATTGAGCTGATTCTATCGGCTTTAATCATCCTGTAGAGCATCTTGCCGGGACCTACTATATCCTCCTGTCCGAAAAATTCTTCTATTGTCCTTGGGCACATCCTGTAAGCAAGCGGTTCTTTTTTTTCGTTCATAATCATATATCCTTATAAATATACTGTTTTCCAATTAATATTTAATCAATTTTACCACATAACTAATTATATATAAAGTTCCTTAAGACAAATGTTTTAAAAGCAACGTATATATGGTATAATCCATAGCATATCGCAGCTAAGCTTAAAAAACTTCTATATTGAACGCGCGAAAGAATTTTCATAAAGTGTTGCGTGTTCAATGGATCAAGGTATATGATTTCGCAAAAAAATAGAATTAGAATTGTAAAATGTTTTTCGCGAAACATATAAGTGAAAAAATTGCTGCTTAAACTATGGGACTATATCTTCCCGGAAAAGTGTCTTATAAAGCTTACTCTGTAAGACTTTAAAGATAAAAGCTTATTAAGATAGCAAACTTTTTTAAGAATAGTATAACTACTTTGAGGTGCAAAATGGTACAAAAATATATTAATTCTTTATATCTAAAGCTTATTGATAAACACGACTACCTTCCTATAAGGGACCCGGACGGTAATTTCGTAATAAATGAATATGTCAAAGTGCTTCACAGGTTTAAAAACAATGCGAATATTATAATTGACCTGGTAAACGGAGATACTGCCAGTGCCTATGATATTGAAAGCAAGCTTGAAAATAACAGGCGTATGTTTAATTCATACAGCAGCAAAGGTGAATTCTATTTTTACACCGTTTTTGTTTTCTATCAGGTACCCGAAAAGGAGAAAACAGACTTACTAAACTCTATTCAGAGTGAAAAATACGGTAATATAAAAGACATTTCGTGTATGAGCATTATTATGTCCACGAAGGAGGTAACGAAGCACTTTAAGGTACCTCCAACGACCTTCGGTCTGGATAGAGTCTTTGAAAAGCTTCTGGTTTCGGGGGAATACCAAAACGAAGTCCTCCCTGACGTGAATGAATTGGTCAACAGGAAGCTGGAAGGCTTTAAGATCGAATTCAAAACTAAAGCTCCGGTAGCCACATATATAATACTTGCCATAAATATTGCTATTTATGCAATTTCCAATTTGCTTTCAAACTATAACATCCTGTTGAGTTTTGGCGCTCAGATTAACTCACTGATAAGAGAAGGAGAATACTGGAGGTTTATAACCCCAATATTCCTACATGCCGGGATTGTACATCTCTTTATGAATTCATATTTTCTATACAGTATTGGTAAGACAGTTGAAAGTATGTACGGGAGCGCCAAGTTTGTTTTCATTTACATGACAGCCGGAATTATCGGTAACATAGCAAGCTTTGTTTTTTTGGACAATTGGTCGGTCGGTGCTTCCGGGGCACTTATGGGAATGCTCGGAGCTCTATTATACTACGGTGTGGAAAATCCCTCACAGTTCAAAAGATATTTTGGCTATAACGTAATTTCCACCATTGTTATAAACGCCATTTTTGGCTTTACAAATGAAGGAATAAACAACTATGCACACTTTGGCGGCCTTTTAGGTGGGTTTCTTGCATCAGGTATTGTAAGCCTTGGGAAGCCCAACAATAAGTATTTCAACAGGTACACAGCCATTCCGGCAACACTTATTACTGCCACAGCAGGCCTGTTGTACGGTTTTTTAATGAAATAGCAATAATATTAAATAAAGAAAGAGAGGAATTATTATGGACAAAAGGTTTATCACAACAGCATTTTCTTTCGAAGGCTACAAAGTAGTAAATAGTTTAGGAATTGTAAGGGGAATCACAGTACGTTCAAGAAGTATTGTAGGCAATATTGGTGCGGGTATTCAAAGCATTTTCGGAGGAAACATATCACTCTACACAGAACTCTGTGAAAAGGCCAGGCAGGAAGCTTTCGATATCATGGTACAGCATGCTGAGCAGGTTGGAGCAAATGCAATAATAGGTATCAGGTATGATGCCAACGAAGTCTCAAATGGAATTACTGAAGTATTATGCTACGGAACCGCTGTAATTATTGATGTACAAAAGGCTTAGGTAAATTGGGAACACTCGGCTTTTAGTTGAGCTTCTTTATTTTGTCATATTTTCTATATCAATGCAATTATGTCTATTGACATATGTATTTTGTATAAACTTTAAAATATTGGCTGCTGTAAATCCAACTAAGATTTACAGCAGCCATTGATTCAAAAATCAAGTCTTAACAATAATTGCAACCATAACCGTGATTCCCCCATCGATTCATGTTTCTCTTACTTTTAGCTCATGCGAACCTGCAGCATAGCCAAAACGCAGAAGTTCATCTCCTTCATTACTGTGAAATTTCCATTAGTTATAGTGTTTATTCAATTATAAGACAATATGACAGTATATTAATAACTTGCTCAATTTCCATGAAGAATTGCAATTTTATACTGGCATGTCTTGAATTTCTCTCATTTATTGTATATACTGGATAGAGTGTTTCCCAAACTTATACAAGTGAAATAGTTATTTAGATAATTTTTCCGAATGATATAATCATTCGAACTAATAAAAAATAAAGAATAAAGGGGAGAGGTTAACCTTATGAAAAGAAAAACAATAAAAAAATCTATAGCATTTATATTAAGTCTTATTCTAACAATGTCGGTAATTGTTCTGAATGGTTCTTCTGTTTTTGGTGAAGATTATATCTTCGAAGTTATTACTGATCATCCCGATAATCGTGTAAAGTATAATGTCACTATCCCTGATCTTCATCAAGTACTATCTGTAGAAAATATCCTTGATAAGAATAATACTTACGTTGATTTCAAATGTACCGAAAATCCCGGAAAAGGAACAACTGTTGAAGGTTGGGTCTATGGAACCGGTCCCGACAACTCTAAAATCGTTGAGTATATAAAAGATGGTCAAAATGCCGGTAAATTCAAATTCAAACTGAAAATTACCTATGTTAAAAATGCAGCACCTGTTTTGAAAATTACCAGTCCATCAAATAGCAAAAGATATATTGACTTTGTCAATGTACAAGGTACTGTGAATGATATAAACAAAGAGGAAACCGTAAAACTATATTATTTGATTGATAAAGCAGAAGCTGTCCAGAATTCGCCTACTGCTACACCCGGAACAGTTACTTCTACAAACTCTGCTTCGGCTAATACCCCAACACCAACGCCTACTCCAATAC
>JAEZNF010000167.1 GCA_023441845.1 Bacillota bacterium
TTCATCTTCCCTAAAAAGATAGGTGGCATCAAACGCATAGAATAGCGGATGTTGGTCGTGGACATAATAAGGTAAGGTCAAACCAACCGTGTCATCTTTTCCGTTTTTATCCGGGTCATTATATGTAAACGCTTTAAGAACATCATATAACTCATCCGTCGTTTCAGGAAAAGCCAAACCCAGGTTATCAAGCCAATCCTGCCGCAAATACATGACCTTTAAGTCAAAACCCTGACCTGGCATACCATACCAGTCATTATCATAAGTATACCTTTCAAATATCTTGCTATCGATATGCTGCAATTTGGATGAGTTTTCAAACAACCCCTTCAGAGGTGCAAGAAAACCATTTTTATAATACTGACAGAAATCATAAGGAGTATCAATCAACTCTAAAATGTCAGGAGCATCACCTGAAAGAAGCATAACATTAACCTTTTCAATATATGTTTCTGTAGGAATAGGTCTTAATTCAAATTCATATCCTAATTGTTCCGATACAAACTTATTGAACCCTTCAACCATCTTTGGCTGATCGGCCCAGGTATCATCCAGATACACAATTTTGTCGAGTCTGTCCTTGCCGCTACTTTCGGTTGTTACGCTGTCTGTAGTAGTTGTTTCGCCTTGAGTTGTCGTGGTGCTATTTGTCCCCGTCTCGCTCTGGCCACAGCCTGCCATGGCAGACAGCAGCATAACAAATGTAACAATGACAGCTACACTGCGTAATACTTTAGTTTTCAAACCTAAAACCTCCCTTAATTTTTTTGAAGTGACGGTTAACCGTGTTATCTGGGATATATCCTGATTTTAGGATAGCATTCTACAACGTCTCCGTACATATTAATCTTTTATAATATGCTTTGTTTTTTTGCATTGATCAGATGCCTACATATTAAGGCAGACTTTTGTTTTTCTATCACTGATTGACATAATCTATACCTTAGCGGTATTATAAAAACATGCCGTAAACCTCTTTCTTCTATAGGTGATGCGCAGAATCATTACATGGTGAGGTTATTCATATGAAATCTGGCTTTTTTCAAAGAATAAAACCGGATAGTATACGTACAAAAATGATGCTGTCGTTTTTGTCGGTAATCATCCTCTCCATTGTATCTGTTTCGTATATATCGTTTGTACTGTTTAAGAATACGATGACCCGCAAATCAACGGATTCCATACTGAACTCTGTCAAGCAGACGATTATAAATATTGACACTATTTTTGAAGGAATGGACAGCCTGACGGTACCTTTTCTCGGTAATAAACAAATACAAAAATTTTTAAGCTCAGAATCCTCCACAGTTGAAGATACGAATAATTTTTCTGAATATGTCAATAAACTGGCCCGTGCAAATCCATATGTTTTCAACATTGAGGTGTATAGTTTTATGAAAGACCAGTTAATAACCTCAGAATACGGAATGGTTAGAACCCCTCCCGACATGAGCGTCTATGACTGGTACATGAATGCCTTGAAGCTTGAAGGCGACAGTTTTTTTCAGGACACATACGAGTTCAGCCACTATCATCAGTCAGAACGCACCAAACACAGCCTTGTTTCAGTAACAAGGCTTATTAGAGAAAACTATTTCGGCGATCCGATTGGGGTTGTCAATATTGCAATAAAGGAATCCGTATTGTCAGATATTTTGAACCGGATTATATCGTCTCCGAATCAAATGGTATTGATAGTGAATAAAAATTTTAAAACCATCTCCTGCTCAAGTATCAACAGCAATATGTCTTTTATACCTGACCCTAGAATATTTGAAAATAATACAGGCTATTACATCGGTAAAACAGATACCGGCCGGCAGCTTGTTGTATATGGAACCCTCTCCCATGCAGAATGGACGATTATCTCCACGATCCCAATGGATGAGGTTCTATCTGATATTAAAATACTGGAATTATATGCGGTCATTTGCTCTCTTGCAACAATAATAATCGGATATGTTTTTACAAGAACCGTCACAAAAAGTTTTTACCAACCAATTAGTATACTAAAGCGAGCTATGAACAAAGCAAGCGAAGGTCATTTCGATATTTTGATCAATGAAAACCGGAACGATGAGTTCCAGGAATTGAATTCCAATTTCAACACAATGGTAAGTACCATCAACACGTTGGTAAATGAGCTTTACAAACAGAAAATCATAGAAAAGGATATGCAGCTAAAAGCATTGTTGGCAAATATCAATCCTCATTTTCTCTATAACATATTCGAATCTATGATCTGGATGCTGGAACTGCATAAATATGATGAACTAAATGACATGATTATTGCACTTTCCAATTATTACAGGCTGACACTCAGCGGAGGTCGGGAGATTGTCACGGTGAGTGAATCACTGGAGCAAATCAGAAACTATATTGTTATCCAGCAAATAAGGTATATGGATTCCATTAAAGTCGAGATAAATGTGGAAGAAAGAACTTATCACCATAAGGTTTTAAAAATGTTACTTCAGCCTCTTGTAGAAAATGCTTTTGTCCACGGTATGGCAAATACTGATGATGCCGAAATTAAAATATCAGGTCGTCTTGAAGACGACCGCTATATTGTCTTTTGTGTTGAAGACAACGGTATGGGCATACCCCAAGCCAAGCTTGATGACATCAGGAAAACCCTGGTTACATCAAGCTCTGATACGGATATGACCGGTAATGGTGATTATTATGCTCTTCGCAATATAAACAACAGGATAAAACTCCATTACGGAGAACAGTACGGAATGCAAATTGAAAGTAAA
>JAEZNF010000249.1 GCA_023441845.1 Bacillota bacterium
CTCCAATCCTCGATATAAGGATTTTTTCTATATTCATGTGAATATCTTCGGCATCGGTTTCAAATTCTACAGAGCCGTTTTCAATATCCGCCAGAATTTCATAAAGCGTTTTCTGTATAAGTTCGGATTCTTCCTTTGCAATTATACCACAGCTTCCAAGCATTTTTGCATGAGTAACGCTGCCAAGGATATCCTCTTTATACATTCTGCAGTCAAACCTTATGGACGAGTTAAAATCGTCAACAAGACTGTCTGTATTCTTTTCAAACCTGCCGCCCCAGAGCTTCATTAACTTCACCTCTATTACTTTAAATTCTTCTTCATCAGAGCATTAACCTTCATTGGCAATCCGAACAGGTTTATAAAGCCTTCTGCGTCTTTTTGGTTGTATACTTCGTCTCTGCTGAAAGTGGACAATTCTTCGCTGTAGAGTGAGTAGTCCGATTTTGCGCCTGCGCTCATGCAATTGCCTTTATACAGCTTCATTCTTACTGTACCTGTAACAGTCTTTTGAGTGCTGTCTACAAATGCAGAGAGGGCTTCCCTCAATGGAGTGTACCACTGGCCGAAGTATACCAACTCAGCAAATCTCTGTGCAACCAGATCCTTGTAGTGCAGTGTATCCCTGTCCAGACAAAGTAATTCGAGTTCTCTGTGTGCCGCATAAAGAATGGTTCCGCCGGGAGTTTCATATACTCCGCGGGATTTCATGCCTACCAGCCTGTTTTCTACCATATCAACTATGCCCACTCCGTTCGCGCCGCCTACTTTATTGAGTTCATCAATAAGCTGGATGGGAGAGTACTCAATACCGTTTATTTTCTTCGGAATACCCTTGTCGAAGTATATTTCAACATAGGTTGGCTTATCGGGAGCCTTTTCAGGAGATACCATAAGCTTTAACAGTTTCTCGTACTGGGGTTCGTTCCACGGGTCTTCCAGATCTGAACCTTCATGGCTCAGGTGCCATAAGTTCCTGTCCATACTGTAGTTGTCTTTTTTGGAAACAGGAATGGGGATATTTCTTTCCTGAGCATAATCAATGGCATCTTCCCTTGATTTTATGTCCCAGATTCTCCAGGGTGCAATTATTTTCAAGTGCGGTGCAAGAGCTTTAACGGTAAGTTCAAACCTGACCTGGTCGTTGCCTTTGCCTGTAGCGCCGTGAGCTATTGCAACAGCTCCTTCTTTTTCAGCGATTTCAATCATTCTCTTGGCTATTATCGGCCTTGCAAATGAGGTGCCCAGCAGGTATTTTCCTTCATAAACTGCTTGTGCCTTTACGGTAGGATATATAAAGTCGGTAATAAATTCCTCCTTAAGGTCTTCTATATAGATCTTGCTTGCTCCGGTTTTAATTGCCTTTTCGTTTAACGGATCAAGTTCTTCACCCTGTCCAACATCGGCTGCCATCGCAATAACTTCATAATCGTAGTTTTCCATTAGCCACGGTATTATTATGGATGTATCTAATCCGCCCGAATAGGCGAGAATGACTTTTTCTTTCTTGCTCATACAATTACCTCCTCCGATATGATAAAATATATTTGTTAAATTGATGTCTATTATTATACAATAGACTGTATATTTATGCAATAAAACTAATATTTATTATTGGCAGTTTTTTAAAGAAAATATTTTAGTTTAAAACGCTGTGCCGGTTTTATCAAATTAATAGGTGAGGTAGAATATGGTCATATTAGGTATTGACCCTGGATTTGCAATAACAGGATATGGTGTAGTAAAATATGAAGGGAACAAATTTTCGGTTATAGATTATGGCGCAGTTACGACAGAGTCAACCAAAGCATTGTCTGAAAGGCTTCTGATTCTTTACAACGGGCTTGAGGATTTAATTGCCAGGTACAAGCCATCGGCAGTAGCTGTCGAGGAACTGTTTTTTAATAAAAATATTAAAACGGCTTTGAATGTAGGACATGGCAGGGGTGTGGCATTACTGGCGGCCGCCAGGCTGGGTGTTGAGGTTTTTGAATATACACCGCTTCAGGTTAAACAGTCTGTTGTAGGCTATGGAAGAGCTGAAAAGGCTCAGATACAGCAAATGGTTAAGCTGATTCTGAATCTTAAGGCGGTACCAAAGCCTGATGATGTGGCAGATGCTTTGGCGATAGCCATTTGCCACGGCCATTCATACAGGATGTCCAATATATTAAGATAGACTTTTGATTGGCTATAAATTGATTTGAAAGGATAATATAAAATGTTTGCGTACATTAAAGGTAAGCTGGATTATAAACACAATGAATATATTGTTGTTGAAGCAAACGGGGTTGGCTATAAAATCAATACTGCCCTCTCTACCCTTGAGAAAGTAGGTTCTTTGGGGGATGAGGTAAAGATATTTACCCACCTGTATGTAAGGGAAGATATAATGTGCCTGTATGGATTTGCATCCCAGGAGGAGCTTGGCATGTTCGAGCTTCTTATATCGGTGTCGGGTGTTGGCCCAAAGGTTGCCGTGTCGGTTATATCATCCATTCCAAGCTCCAAATTCGGGTTGGCAGTTATAACCGATGATGTTAAAACCCTTACAAAGGCTCAAGGAGTGGGTAACAAAATGGCCCAGAGGATAATTCTCGAGCTGAAGGACAAGAT
>JAEZNF010000216.1 GCA_023441845.1 Bacillota bacterium
TAACCTTATAGAAGCCTACTAAGGGTATGGCCAGCCATAATGCCACATCTTCTGTCTTTTGTATGGCTATGGATTTAGGTGCCAGCTCCCCTATAATAATGTGAAGCATTGTAATTATGGTAAAGGCTATCGCAAAGGCAACAGTATGCATTGCAGCCTCAGGAACATTGAGATATGAAAATAAAGGTTCTATTAATTTTGCAACTGCCGGTTCTCCCACCCATCCAAGGCCAAGTGATGCAAGTGTAATACCGAGCTGACAGGCTGAAAGGTATGAATCAAGCTTCAGTGTAACTTTTTGAACAAAACGGGCTTTCTGACTGCCTTCATTAATAAGCTGAGTTAAACGTGACGGACGAACCTTGACAAGAGCAAATTCTGATGCCACAAAAAAACCATTTACTAACACCAGAAATAATACAACAACAACATTAAATGCAATCTGGCCTATACTATGACTGTCCAATTCTAAATCCTCCAATTTTTTAGGGTTTTTGAATTATAACTATACATTTTATATATTACAACACTTTTTAAACATAATGCAAAACATACAAATATTGTTTTACTGCCTATCTTGACTTTATTCATGAATTAAGCGCGAAATACTTGCAAATTTGGTACGCTGCACAGTGTTTCTCGGTATTAGGCAGATTTTCACAGTTCAATCCTTAATAATTCATTATTTATTATTGAAATATGCTTTCCATCTACATGAATTATCTCCAAATTTTCAATAAAATTCCTAACACTTCTTGATTTATCTTTAATCTTTTGCTCTATTTTTTCACCTTCATCTGTCTGAAACAATACAACTCTGCCTCTTCCTTTGTACTTTTGGGGAATATATTTTACAATGGCGGAGGCTATAGAAGACCATGTCCTTATCCTGCAGAATAAACTGTAAGGGCCGAATGAAGATATATCAAAGTTTTTGTATACCGTTTTACTGTGCGAAAACATGGCCAGTATCGCATATATGAACCAGGGCGTCATTTTGGGAAATATTGTGGGCTTCCTCAAAAACACCGGATCGGTATCAAGCAATGCCAAAAACTCTACTTCCTCACCGAGGTTTAAAAGCTGCTGGGCTATTTCATATGCAATCTTGCCCCCTATACACCAACCCAGAAGATTATACGGGCCTTCAGGTTGAATTCCCCTTATTTCCTTAATATAATCGGCAGCCATCTCCTCAAGTGAACCATGCGGTCTCTGCCCTTTTTCAAGCCCTTTTGCCTGAAGCGCGTAAACAGACCAGTTTTTATCCATGTTCCCGGCAAGGTCGTAATAGCAAATTACCGTACCCGGAGCAGGATGGACACAAAAAATGTTTTTTGCCCCCTCGTTTCTTTTTATTTCTACCATGTGAGACCACTTTTTTTCAAACGAACTGCTTCTTAAAAGCCTTGATATCTTCTTTACAGTGGGATAATTCAGTATGGTTGATACAGGCAGCTCCCTTTTAAATGCTGTTTTAATCCTGTGCATCAGTTTTATGGCCTTTAATGAGTGCCCTCCCAATTCAAAAAAGTCGTCATTTACACCTATTTCACTGCTTTCCAGTACCTCCCTCCATATTTCCAGAAGCTTTTTCTCGGTATTATCGGAAGGAAGGCCGTTATCATAGCCTTTTCCGTTTGGGGCTGTTTTATGGGGCTCCGGCAGTGCCTTTATGTCAACCTTGCCGTTATAATTTACCGGAATATCGGAAACAGAAACAAAATGCGCCGGAATCATGAAAGCCGGAAGGCGTTTTGATAAAAAACTTTTTAAATTCCCCTCTGTAACACCGTCCTCAGATACGACATATGCGCATAAGCACCTGCCTTCCTTACCGTCAAAAGGCACAACAGCAGCCTTTTTCACCTTATCACAAATCTCCAGGGCTTTTTCAATCTCTGCCGGTTCTATCCTGTAACCTCTTATTTTCACCTGCCTGTCAATCCGCCCTAAAAACTCTATAGAGCCGTCCGGAAGCCAGCGCGCCATGTCTCCGCTCTTATAAATCTTCTGTTTGGGATTAAAAGGATCAGGTACGAATTTTTCTTCCGTAAGTTTAGTATTTCCCCGGTAGCCCCTACCTAAGTTTTCCCCTCCGATGTGCAATTCTCCCGAAATTCCGGGCGGCATAAGCTTTTGGTGTTTATTCATAATGTAAATAGCTCTTCCGGTTATCGGCTTGCCGATAGAAGGAAAATCGGATATTTCTCTTGCAGGGTCAATGCTTAAGGCCGTAACCACATGTGTTTCACTAGGTCCATAGTGGTTATGCAGTGTAGTTCCGGTCTTTTTTATGTAGTCTCTAAGGCTTTTTGAAATATAAAGCCGGTCACCCGCAGAAACAATGTGCCTTACCGAACCCGGAAAGTCCTTTATATATTCCTGCTCGTTAAACAACAGCTCCAGAAAGGCCGGCGGTAGGAAAAGCGTTGTAAGCTTCTCTTTTTCTATAAGCCCCAGCAGCTTTAATACATCGGTTCTATCCTTGTCGGAAATCAATAAAAGCTTGCCTCCCGATAAAAGGCATGAAAATATCTCTTGGAACGACACATCAAAGCCGATTGAAGCAAACTGCAGCACACAGTCAAAATCAATATCGGTTTCATTTCTCTGATAATTTATGAGATTTATTAGATTGCGGTGCTCAAGCATTACCCCTTTGGGCTTTCCCGTCGTTCCCGAGGTATAGATAATATATAACAGGTCACCGGGCTGATTTACCGGTTTCAAATTTTCACATTTTTCATTATTTATCTCTTTGAAGTTTAAATCTATTGTTTCAAAATTTGATAATCCCTGTGAAAAGACCGTATTTGCATCATTTTCACCGTCTAGGTGCTTTACAATGTACCTTGAACCGCTGTCTTTCAATATTTCATTTATATAATCCGAAGGATACCCGGGATTTACAGGAAGAACAGCCCCTCCTGCCTTCAGTATTCCCAGAAGGCCAATGACCATTTCAAAGGATCTGGACGCAATGAGCGCAACTACAGTCTCCCTCCTCACACCTTTTTTCCTCAAATAAGCAGCCAGCTGATTTGCTCTTTTGTTTAATTCACTGTAGCTCATACTTAAGCCATTATAAACCAGAGCCGTTTTACCCTTGTTTTTTTCTGCGGCATCTTCAAACAAGCCGTGAACTGTCTCAACGCTTTCCATACAGCTTTTTTTACAGTTAAAACCATCCAGAATGAGCTTCTTCTCACCCTCTGTTATGATTTCTATTTCAGATACAAGCATTGACGGTTTTTCTATAATTTGCTCAACAATCCTCATATAGTGCTTTGTAGCGTTTATTACAGTATCTCTTCTAAAGAGGCTTGTTGAATATTCTATATCAAAAGTAATTCTATTTTCATTAAAATATGCAAACCAGGTTAAATCAAACTTCGATTTCCTGTTGGAGGCATTTAATTTTTTAGTCTCCAAGGCTGGTCGTTCCGCTGCGCTGCACTGCTCGCCCATGCAACCTGGGCCATCTAACAAGAGTGCCTCATCCTCAAATTTCTGTGTAACAAACATGGTATCAAATATGGGATTGCGGCTCTTTTCATACCTTGTATCAAGGATTCCGAGCAATTCCTCATAAGGATAATACTGATTATCAATGGCTTTAATTGTTACATCCTTGATTTCCATAAGGTAGTGGTTAAACGGTTTGTTACCTGCAGGATAACTCCTTAAAGCAAGCGTATTCGCAAACATACCTATGATGTCTTTAAGGTCTAAAAATTTGCGGCCATATACGGGAGTTCCCACTATAATATCCTCGCTGCCGCTGTATTTTGACAGGAGTATCTTGTAAATGCTTAATAGCAGCATATTCATCGATACGCCATGCCTTTTGGCAAGGTCAATGAGCTTTAATGTTATTCCTGTTCCGATTTCAAATCTATGGACATCACCTTCAAAGTTCCTTATGGGCGGCCTTTTATAATCAAGCGGCAGGCTTAATACAGGTAAATCACCGCTTAATTTATCGGACCAGTACTCCCTCTGTTTATCAAAACTGCCTTTTATAAGCATATTTTGCTGCCAGAAAGCAAAATCTCTGTATTGTACCTTGAGTGTTCCGATATCTCCGCCGTTATATGCCTTAGACAAATCACTTATAAGCACCTCCATCGAAGAACCGTCCATAATGATGTGGTGAATGTCCATAAAGAGCAAATACTCCAGTGGTTTCAACTTAATAAGGCATATCCTTAAAAGCGGCGCAGTGCTTAAGTCAAAGGGTTTTATATATCTATCAAGCCGTATATCGAGAATTTCTCCGCTGTCCTCCTCGTAATCAATCCGGATATCCACTTCATCCTGTATTTTTTGAACCACCGTTCCCTCAAAAACCGTAAATCCGGTTCTAAAAGCTTCATGCTTTTTTGCCACCAGGTTAAACGCTCTATTAAGCTTTTCTTTATTCACCTCTCCCTTTATAAAAAACGGGAACGGTATGTTATAAGCCGTATTTAAAGGATCCATCTGCTGTATTGCGTATATACCCTTCTGTACGGCGGAGGTGGGATAATACTCCTTTTTTTCGGTTTCGGGAATAGGAATGTACTCAACACTTTCGCTGTTTTCTATCAATTCAGCCTGTTCTTTTAATGTAGCAGCCTTAAAAAGCCTTGAAGCTGAAAGCTCGACGCCAAATTCCCTGTCAATAAGTAGAGCCGCTTTTAAAACCTTCAGGGAATGCCCGCCAAGGTCAAAGAAATTATCATATATTCCGATTCTTTTAGTCCCAAGGACCGTCTTCCATATTTCACACAGCTTTTTCTGGGTTTCACTTTCGGGTGCCTTAAAGTTTATATGGCTTCCTGAATTATCATCGGGTTCGGGAAGAGCTTTTCTGTTTACCTTCCCGGAAGGCATCAGCGGAAACGAATCCATAAAGCGGTACTTTTCGGGTATCATATAGTGAGGCACAGCCGATTTCAGGTATTCATTGATCTCCTCCTCCGTAATATCCCGAAAGGCTACAATATACGCGCTTAGAGCCTTTTCTCTTGCTGCATTTTCGTACGCCGTTACAACAGCTTCCTTTATGTCGGGGTGCTCAATCAGCCTTAACTCTATCTCTTCCGGCTCAATCCTGTACCCTCTTATTTTCACCTGATTATCCATTCTTCCAAGGAATTCTATATTACCGTCAGGAAGCATGCGGGCCATGTCTCCGGTTTTGTACATCCTCTCCCCTTCAATAAATGGATCTTTTAAGAATCTTTCATCGGTAAGAAGAGGGTTTCCAAGATAGCCTGCTGCAAGATTTTCACCTGATATGTACATTTCCCCTGGCTGCCCTTCCGGTACAGGTCTTTTATACTCATCCAATATGTATATCCTGGTATTTGAAACAGTCTTTCCGATCGGTATATTGGCCGTTTGCTTATCAACAATATAGTATGAAGACACTACGGTGCACTCTGTAGGTCCGTAATTGTCAACAAGCTTGTAATTGCGCTTTATGTACTTTCTAATCTTTTCTCCGCCCGTATTTAAAATGCGCAGCGAATTATTAGGAAGCTCCATAAACTGTTCGCAGTACTGTGTGGGCAAAAAGCTGACAGTTATTTTGTTGTCCTCTAAAAACTTATTCAGCCTGTTCAAATCGGATTTTACTTCGGGACTTAATATGTAAAGAGAGCCGCCTCTAATAAGTATGGGGAAAATCTCCATAATTGACGCGTCAAATCCGCAGCTGGCAAACTTTGTAGTCCTGTCCTCGGCTGTTATAGAGTGACAGTTAACATACCAGCAGCACATATTGTAAAGGGCCCTGTGCAAAACCACAACCCCTTTGGGCCTTCCGGTTGAACCGGATGTAAAAATGACATAGGCCGGATCATCGGGCTTTGGCTTATTAATAACCTTTAAATCGGTGTATTTATTCAATTCTTTTAAATCATGCTGGTATTTTGCCTTTAACTTCTTATTTACGCTTGTCCCTGAGGCTGGTCGTTCCGCTGCGCTGCACTGCTCGCCCATGCGACCTGGTTTTTTTTTATCAATAAATAAAATGGCATCATAACGGTACTCTGTCATTTCATTTTTAATTGTATGTATCTTGCCGGAAAACTCACAGCCTTTTATCCCATCCTGTTCCATTAAAAGATCGTCAAAAAATCTGCGGTCTAAAAATAATTCTTCCGTAAATGCCGTTTTGGTAATATAGCCGGATTTCCTGTTTTCTTTTTCAAAGCTTTTCAAGGCATCAATCAAATCACTTTTTGTGCTTTCATCCATTACATCGCCGACAAATACTATTCCGTTTTCTTTTAAAAGGCCTACGCACTTTTTTATAACACGGCGGAAGTAGTTGTGCCCTTTGAAGGCTTGAACGACACTGTTAAAGACAATAATATCGAAATCCTTTTCATCAAGCCTGTCTATGTCATGTGCCGCAAGTGCTTTAAGCTTTATATTTTTGTGTCCGTCATCTAAGGCTTGTTTCCTTGTTCTTTCGAGAATTTTATCGGATATGTCGGTGCCGTAATAGAAGCCCGCTAAAGGTGCCAGTTCAAACATGGTAAACCCTGAGGAGCATCCTATCTCTAAGATTCTGGTACTTTTGCCTATGTAAGGCTTAAGCTTTTCCCTTACATTATTTCTGTATTCATTTATTTCATCCCGTGAAAAAAGTCGGCCTGTAAAGCTGCTTTTCCAACCGCCCATTCCAATGGCGTTCTCGGCTTCTTCTCCGACATAATCCCACAGCTTTTTATCCATCAAAAGGCCTGGGGTTTCTTCTTCCTCCATGTAAATGTCGCTACTTTCCGGGCATAAAAATACGGCAGCACTCTCACATTCCCATTGCAGCCTGTTTACAAGACGTATATTATATTTATCCGTTATGATCACTCTTACTTTAGCATCGTCAATCATTGATTTGAGACTTTGTTCGGGTAAGGAAGGGTCAAGCGGCAAAAACGCAAAGCCCGCTTTTAAAATCCCCATAATACTTACAATCATCTGTATTGACTGCTGCTGTAAAACGCCTACTATGTTTTCGCCCCTACCGTCATACTGGTTAAGTAAATAATTTGCAATCCGGTTGGCTTTTAAAGAAAGCTCCCTGTAGGTCATCCCGATGTTATCCTGTACCAGGGCAATATTATCGGGAGTCAAATCCGACTGTTCTTCAAATAGCTCACAAATAGTTATAAAAAATCACCTCATCAAATTGTAGCAGGTCTTTAAGCCTTCCCGTAAAAAGGGCGTTCATTCTTAACGGTTCAGACCCTGAACCTGTAGCCTATGCCCCAT
>JAEZNF010000239.1 GCA_023441845.1 Bacillota bacterium
GGTTTACCGAAGCCGTCATATTAGGCAATGCTCAAACCCATCAAAACCTTATTTCCGGGCAGATAATGACGGATAAAGGAATCTTCTACCTTTCCGATACCGAAATTATGCTTGAATTAGGCAACAAGTACGGACTTATTATAAAGGACGATGTGATTGTAAAAGTGAACGAAAAGCTGAAGTCTGTTATAAACATCACCGTTGACAGTTCCAATGAAAACACCGTTGTATATAAAGACGGCAGCAGCACAAAAAGCCTTGTATTACCCGCCAGTACAATTTATTATTACAATGGATTAAAACAGAACTACAGCACAGTTAATACACTGTTAAAGGCAAACTCTTCAATAATTCTGGCGAAAAGCGGAAATACCCCCGGTTATGAATATGCTGTCATAATTGACCCTATTTACAGTAAGCCTGCAGTCGCATATAACTACAGCGTTATCATTGATTTTAACAACCGCCCCACAATTCTTAAAAACGGATTCGTGATAAGCCAAGGCGATATAAATGAAAAGGACGTAGTATATACAGTCACCGATATATGGGGTAAAAACGGTTATGTCCTTGTAATAGACAATAAAATATTCGGTGCAGTTGAAAATGTGTATCCGGATGTTCTTAACCCCAGCGGAATAAAGCTCTTAGGAGACAACACTATCTATAAAATAAGTAAATTCGCTGATTTAAACACAATTAAATCGCTGAGGCCGAATGATATTGTCTTCCTCTTAAGAGGATACGACGGGAGTGTAGTTGATGTAAGAAAGTAAGGCGGTCAAATAACATTAACAACCCGAAATGGCTGCCAATATAAAAAGCGTCAGAAGTTTTCTTCTAACGCTTTTTATATTGGCCTTTTCCCGAAGGGAAATCCGTCAAAAGACGAGCGGACCTTATGGGACCCGAGGCTTTTATTTAAATGCGAAGGCTTCCTGTAATACGTAATATAGCCATTTGTCTACACTTACAAACAATATAAAACCAGCCTGTCATAAACCGCCACCTTAATTCTTGGTTTACAGTATATAATTTCTTTCGACGGCGTCACATATGGTTGACAATCGTTGACGATAGCCACAATTTGTGTTACATTAGATTTACATATCTATTATAAAACTAAAAATTATATATCTATTAAAAAAAAATATATTTACAATTTTGCAAGGGGGGAAGCGATACCTGATCAATATCATAAGGCATTTCTGCTTATTAAAACATACTTAAAGAAAGAAGGTTATATTTAATGGCAATAAAAGACAGTATTAACAAGGTGAACGATTTCCTTATTGCTAAAAACATTGATGCGAAAAAGTTTAGACTGATACTTTACTATTCAGCATTCCTTATAGTTTTTGAACTTCTGGCATATGTAATAAAGGGGCCTTTTTCTATTATTGCATCAAGGGTATGGGGTATTGGATGGGCCATTTGTGTCGTATCAATCCTGGTTTTATTCGTAAGAGCTTTCATAGATGAAATTAAAGCGAAAAATACTTTGTTTATCCTATCATTTATACTGATTTCACTTTTTCTTGGACATGTCTTTTTCGGCCAGGAAAGATATATTAATCAGGACGCACCCCAGCATATCGCAGCCGGCCTTAGTTCTTTTGAAGCGAGCGATTGGAGTTATACAGGCCAATCGGTTCTTAATTACCAAAACAGACAGTACGTACTGGCTGCAATTCCGGCGGTTTTCTTAGGCAGGACGGTTTTTGCAATGCAGCTGGGTTTTGCATACCCGTTATTTCTCGGACTTATGCTGTTTTTTGTCGCAATGAGAAACTGGGCTAAAAATAAGGGCATTCATACGGGTTTTGCAGCTGTTTCGGTCTCCTTGCTATTCGCCTTTCCATATCTGGTAGAATACTACAAATTTTACCTTGAACAGTCGATATTACCGCTAAGCTTTACTTTAATAGCCATAGGGTGGCTGCTTCTTTTAATCAACAAAACCAATTTACTCAACTTTTTCGGCCTGATGTGGATTTGCACCATGATGACCAACACCTACACACCTGCGTTATCAGGGTTGGCTCTTTTTATAGTCCTGTTCTTTGTACTTGCATTGGCCTCAAAATTCGATATAAAAATCTTCAAGATGGATAGGAAATATATTAAAGATGCCAAAAAAAGCTACTTTTACCGTGTAGTACCCATCATATCAGTTACCTCAATATTTTTTGTCCTGTTCACTTATATGTTCGGAAGAGGCGACAGACTTACACAATTATCGGGAGGAAGTATATCGGAAAGCTTCAGCAGGTCGATTGACGCTTATAAACTCTACTTTTTAAGCCAACCGGCTGTATTTACCGGGGTTCTTGTAGTATTTATCATTGCTTTCATGATAATTTCACTGACTTTCAGAGCAGGGGCTACAAACTTCATTATAACCGGCTGGATATTGGGAGTGGTCGGCCTGTCAACATTTTTAAAAGGCTACAGCGTTTACGAACCGCGGGTATGTATGTCCAGATGCCTTATAACAATACCCGTGACAGTTGCTGCCATATCTCTGATCGTCTATCACCTGATAAAGGAGAAGAAATGGAATGTCAAACCTTTTTTACTGATGCCTATAGTCATTTTAAGCATGTCTTATGCTTTTTATAATGCAATGAAGCCTACCATTCAGGGTGACAGCAGTGTATATATGATGAGCAGCTGCTTAGGGCCATTAAAGCATCTGTCAATCGACCTGGAATCATCAGCCACAAAAAATAACATTTCTCATGAAAGTGAGTCTCTGGTTGTTTTATATACCAATTCAAGTTGGCTCCAAAGCATAAGCCTTGTTAACAAATTTGCTTATCCCAACGCCAAAACTTTTTTCCTGAAGAGCGGAGAATCACTTCCGGCGGAAGCGCTTGATATTCTCAATAAAAATAAAGGCGCCACCATATACTACGAGGAAAATATGCAATTAGACCCCGCTTTAAACAATATCGGCAAAAGAGAAAATTTGGAATTCAAATTTGATGACGGCGGCGTATATAAGGCCACCAGGATTTCTGTGGCTGCTTCATAAAAGATTAGTATAGGTAAGAGGGAATGTCAGGATACTTTGACATTCCCTCTTGTTTTGTTAACATTTCTGCATAAACAACAGAAAACCTCGACAGAGTTTTTTGACTCTGCCGAGGTTTCAACTGGTCGGGGTGAGAGGACTTGAACCTCCGGCCCCATGGTCCCAAACCACGTG
>JAEZNF010000281.1 GCA_023441845.1 Bacillota bacterium
GCACAGCCCTATCTAATTACATCCCGCCAATGGAAATCTATTGAAAATCATCCAGCACCACAGAATAAACATCCTCTGTCAAATGCAGTGCATGAAATGCCGCATCAAAACCCGTAGCCAGAATTCCGTGTTCCATAAGAATTTGTTCCAGTCTTTCCTGTGTCATCGGTCTTACATCTCTTAGCCAATACATCTATACTTCTAAGACTCATTACCATACTTTTCAAATCCGTGTGTTATAATGTCCGATGGCTTGAATTTCCCTTCAGGTATAACCTTATTCTTCTCAAGCTGCTTGAGCCAGGGCTCAATTTCGCTTTCTATTATAGTAGCATCCTCAGCATAATAATGATTTCCTGTTACAGGCACTCCAATAGCTTCCGATGTCCATTTGGCAGTCTCTTCAGGATGAGCATTACACCATTTTTGCCCCTTTTTGATAGCCCTTATAAATCGTTTCACAGTGTCCGGATTTTTTTCTATATAGCTTTTGGTAAAGTAATAATAACCAACACCTGCGGTTGGGCCCAAATCTGTATCTCTTGTATCAGATATCTTTCTCATCTTGGCATCATCCATCCCTTTGTAGAAAGGAGGATGGACTGCTCCGACATCCGTCAACTTTTGTTTTAATGCTTGTATTGCTTGTATATCAGGTATCGTAACCCATTCTATCTTATCTATGGGAATACCATACTTATCAAACAAGGTGTTTGTTAAAAAATCCGTACAAATATTTGTTGTTATTGTTGAAAATTTAAGTTTGCCCGGAACATTTTTAAGATCTGCAATAGTTTTTACATCGGGGTACTTTTCAGGGTTTATGTACCACCACATATGTAAGAATTTTTCATCTGCTTCGGGACCCGGATCTATACCTCCCCTTATAACCCCTATCAGATTTGCGCCTCCATTGTTTGCAACCAGCATAGCATTGGGATGTGCAGATGATACATCATTATCCCCATTAATTATAGATGGAATCTGTTGATTTGCCTGAATTTCACCTGTAAATACAAGCTTTATTCCCTCCTCCTTAAAATATCCCAGCTTGTCAGTAATAAGCCAGGGTGCCAATGAGCAGTCCTTTCTTGTCCATGTCCTAACCTCTATTAAATTTTCGTCTTCTTCACTTTTTGAGTCGACTTGCACTCCTGCCCCCGGCCTTACCTGTGATGGAGTTGAATCCTGGGTTCTGCCTCTAAATGCACCATATGCAATTCCCACTACTGTAATAAGTCCTATCAACCCTAAAACAACGGGTTTTAACTTTTTTCTATTTTCTCCCATTACAATTTCTCCTTTCAAATTAACTTTCTCTCTAATATAAAAATCTATATAACAAAGCCGCAAAGTGGCTTTTGCTACCCTATGCCCATCGCTGCATATAAAGCCTTAAGTCCGCCGCCTTCCCATATATTAAAAAGAGGCTCTGCCAACGTATCGTCGACAGATGCCTCTAGTTTACTAGTCAGATCTTTTTATTCTGTTAATTTAGGCATGGCTAAACTTATCTAACCTATCTTATCACTTTATTATATACACATTAAAATATTTGCCCAACTTTATCAATAGGAATAATATTTTTTTATTAAAACCATATGCTAAAAGCTTATCTCCCATTCAACTCCGGTATCAACGGTTCATATATCTTCTTTATAAACTCCTTTTCCGATACACCGGATCCGGTAAGATTCCGGCTTCTTTGCCAGGCAGCGTATATTACTATATGATCCCTGACATATTTCACTCCCGGCATCCACATAAAATATGCAGTTTTATTTATAATTGATTCATAATCACCCTTGACATATCCTTTATCAATCAAAATCCTGTAGGATTCATTCTGATTGTCATCCAACCATTGAGTTGCTTTTAGCCATGCTATGGAAGTATTGAAGGCAATTTTCCGGTTAGATTTTATAAAATCTCCGCTAAACCCTATAAAGCTTTCATAAAAATGCTTATATGATTTTCCTTTATTTTCTTTGTTAGAACTACTGTACAGTACTTTTTCACCGGCATTCAAAGTTCTTTTGGAAGGGTCAGGATGCTCCAATATACTTATAGCATCTACTTCATGCTTTTGTAAAAGCCTTTTAAGATTTTCTTCATCCCCAACTATCCATTTTACATTCCTATCTATTTTTTCGGTCTTCAGCAAGTCGGATGTTACCACCATTGAACCATTTCCAAGCTCTGCAACCCCTATAGACCTGCCTTTCAAATCATTTATTGAGTTTATACCCGCATCCTTATTTACAATAATCTGTGTACACCCGCTGTGAAGCCCTGCAACCAGCTTTATATTTTCACCGCTGCCAACAGTTTCAAATGCTTTATATGAAAAGGTCGCACCTTGAATCCCACCGCTTTTGATTCCTGCACCAATACTCTCATAATCCAGCTTTACAAGCCTTATATCAACACCTTCCTTTTTAAAAAATTCCTTCTCATAAGCTATTAGTAACGGTGCTTCTTCAATTTTTCCCTGATAAGCAATATTCACCGTAATATTGCTTTGTTTGCGGCTGCATCCCAAGAATAAAAGCACTCCTACAGTTATCAGAATCAGAAGCAAAAACCTCTTATTATAAAATTTCATATCATTCACCTCATATTTCGCTATTTAAGCAGTCTGCCTTTATTTTGCCTGTAAATCTTTTTTCAAAAAACTGCATAAAACAATCGATAAAAACCCCAATAAGAGCAATCACCAACGCTCCTCCATAAATATTTAAAATCTGGTAATTCTCCTCACTGCTTTTAATAAGCCAGCCCAGGCCTGAGCTGGCACCCATCATTTCGGCAGCTACAAGCATAAATACAGAATATCCGGCACTTAATCGAAGCCCGGTAAAAATTGACGGCAGCAATGCCGGAAAAACAACTTTTACAAATATGGAAACCCTGCCCAGACCAAAACCTCTTGCTGCTTTTATGAGCGTTTGATTGACATTCTGTATTCCTGCGATTGTATTTGTAATAACAGGCCACAAGCAAGCCCACATTATAATAATAACCTTGGGTTCTTCACCAATGCCGAGTATTAAAATAATTATATGAAACATAACAAAAGGATTTACCTGAGAAAATATTTCCATGAGCCATTCCAATGATTTCTTTACGGTTTTAAACCAGCCGCCCAGTAAAAACCCTATAGGAATCCCTGCAATTACTGCCAAAGCGAATCCCATCCCGGCTCTTTTTAAGCTTATAATCAGATGCTTTGTAAAATTATCGGCCGTAAACATATCCCATATATTTCTAGCCACATCAGTGAATGCAGGGACCAATACCGGATTAAAC
>JAEZNF010000338.1 GCA_023441845.1 Bacillota bacterium
GGATATGACAAACCTTCTTAATTCCTTTAGTTTGAAATTTACAGCTGACGGGTCTACGGAAGATTTATCCGACATAAATTCCGACGGCTTAAGAAAGTATGAAGACAAGAAGCTTAAATGGTCGGTGTCGGTTATGCCCGATATGTATGAAAATAAAAGTTATGATAAACCAAATGTTGTTAGCTTTTATGATGAGGGTAAAAGTGGTATGGTAATATCCATGTATTCTATAGAGGAAGGTTTGACACTGGATAAATGGGTTGAGGATGATTTGAAGAGACTAAAAGACGAATACAATCCCGAACTTGTTAAGGTAATAAGCACTGAAGAAAGCAGCCTCAACGGTATAAGAAGTAAAAAGATGGTTTCAAGTTTGGAAACTAACGGAAACATTAAATACGTTGTAGAATATTATGTATTCGGCAAGAATTATCGGTATGAGGTCGGTTATTTGCTGGAATCGGAATTGTATAAAAATGCCGAGGTAAAAAAGAAATTTGATTTGATGTTGAACTCGTTTGAGTTTTCCGAGCCTGATGCTGATGAGGTAGGCCAACTCACTGACCCTGATAAGATCATAATGCCGGATGTTACAAGAAAAATAGAGAACAAGGAGAACAAGTGGTCTTTTCAGATTCCTGCTTCATGGACTTCGGGAGATACCGGTGCAAGTCCTTTAAGCATATACACCAATAAAGAAGAGAGTGTAGTTTTTACAATACTTGCTATGAAGGGAGTAGCATTAGACAGTTATATCAAACAGTTTGAAGAGCGAATTGAGGAGCAAGACGGTTTAATAGGGACTGTAACTGTTGATAAGAGCGAGAATATCAATGAAAAGGGTATCGCAATGAAAAAGTACCTTACAACCACAAAGAGTGATGATAATGCTGTAAAAGAAGTTACTTATATATTTGGAAAAAACAATAATGTATATTTTGTGGACTTTTCCGTCAAAGAATTAAACTGGTGCGATAAGAATATCAAGCTTATTGATACAATATGGCAGTCGGGTAAATTCGAGTAAAACCGGCTATCGGAGGCATCATGTTACAACACATGATAGAGTTGGCTAAATTTACACTAAATAATAATAATTTTATTGATTAATGCATATAATAGTGATATAATACTTTTGGGCAAAATTTAAAGTCGCTTGGAAGAGTAGAGAAGAGTGGGCAAAACCCACTCTTTCGTGTTGCCTGTAATTTTTTAGTCGTTTTGTGAAACTGATTTTGTTGGAGGCTTGTATGGTAAAAAAGAAAATAGAAGATATAGCAGCAGAAATTGCTTTGCCTATAGTTGAAAAATGTAACTTTGAACTTGTGGATGTTGAATACCTCAAGGAGGGTGCAAATTGGTACCTCAGAGTATTTATTGATAAGGAAGGCGGCATTACCATTGACGACTGCCAGCAGGTAAGTGAAGAACTGAGTAATGAACTCGATAAAACCGATCCTATAAAGCAGAGTTATTTTCTTGAAGTATCATCGCCAGGTATAGACAGGCCGCTAAAAAAAGAGAAGGACTTTGAAAAATTCAAAGGCGAACTGGTTGATGTCAAACTTTTTCAGCCGTTGGAAGGAAGAAAAATTTATGAAGGCGAACTTATTGGATTAAAGGATAATATAATTTCCATAAAAATAAAGGATAATGTAATAGAATTTGAAAGGGATAAAGTTGCAACTGTAAGAAGAGTCGTAAAATTTTAGTATAAGTCATTCTAGGGAGGTTATGAATAAATGAGTGCGGAATTAATTCATGCTTTGGATCAATTGGAAAAAGAACGCGGAATTGATAAGGGAGTATTGATAGAGGCTATTGAAGCAGCTCTGATATCAGCATATAAAAGGAATTTCGGATCGTCACAAAATGTTAAGGTAACAATAGACCGGTCTACCGGTGATGTAAAGGTTTATGCACTTAAGAGGGTAAGTGAAAACCCCATGAACGATTATACAGATATATCAATTGAGGAAGCTCATAGAATAGATGGGGTTCTGGAAGACGGAGATACGGCTGAGATTGAGGTTACTCCGAAGAAATTCGGAAGAATAGCTGCTCAAACCGCTAAACAGGTAGTAGTTCAGAGGATTAGGGAAGCCGAACGCGAAATTGTATTCGACGAGTTTTCAAACAAGGAATGTGATATAGTAACAGGAATAGTCCAAAGATACGAAAGAAAAAATGTTATTATTGATCTTGGAAAGGCAGAAGCCGTACTTGCTCCTACAGAACAGACACCTGGAGAAGAATACCGTTTTAATGACAGGATAAAGACCTATATAATTGAAGTTAAGAAGACTACCAAAGGTCCTCAGATAATGGTATCCAGAACACATCCCGGGATAGTCAAGAGATTGTTTGAATTGGAAGTACCAGAAATTCACGAGGGTATTGTAGAAATAAAGAGCATATCCAGAGAACCGGGTTCAAGAACCAAAATAGCCGTTTTTTCAAAGGACGACAATGTTGATCCTGTAGGTGCATGTGTAGGTCAGCGTGGAACAAGAGTGCAGGCTATTGTTGATGAACTTAGAGGCGAGAAAATCGATATAATAAAATGGAGCAGTGATCCTGAAGTTTTTATATCAAGCAGCTTAAGCCCGGCTAAGGTTATAAGAGTAGACATAAATGAAGCTGAAAAAAGCGCAAAGGTTACAGTACCGGATTATCAGCTGTCTCTTGCCATTGGAAAAGAAGGCCAGAATGCGAGACTTGCTGCAAAGATGACAGGATGGAAAATTGACATAAAGAGTGAATCACAATTAAGGGCTGCAATAGAGCAACAACTCTTTGATGACAGCTATAAGTCTGATGATATGGATAACGAGGAGTTATAGTACTTGTAAGTGCGTATATGAATACTTGGTAAGTGACAGTGTATAAATTTGGGTTTAGACTTTAATACTAGTAGTGCGTTCTTTAAATTGCCGCATTAAATGGAAAACCCGTGTCTTACTTGGCTACGGACCTTTTATCGGATATTTGAGAATGCTCACCGGGTGTGGAATTAAGAGCGTGAAACAAAAGAAAATACCCTTAAGGATGTGCCTTGGATGCCAGGAAATGAAGCCTAAAAAAGAGCTTATTAGGGTAGTTAGGGGAACAGATGGAGAAATAAGCATTGACCTTAAGGGAAAGGCTCAGGGAAGAGGAGCCTATATATGTAGAAACTCTGAATGTCTGGAAAAG
>JAEZNF010000408.1 GCA_023441845.1 Bacillota bacterium
GTATTACGGTAGATGCGCTTTGCGATTCCATATCCACCAGTGAATTGGATGTTCCGGTAGTACCGATATAAGTTGCTGCGTTACTATCACCGAGGGCTTCTCTTAAAGAAGATGCCAGCTGGTTGAACTTCTCGGCATCAACCTGGCTCATGGCAAAGAGAATTATAAACACGATCAGAAGGAGATTCATCAGGTCGGCGTAAGTTAATAGCCAACGCTCAGAAATATCCTTTACCACCTTGGTTTTGGAATTTCCCATAAATTAAGCCTCCACCCCTTCTTGCCCCTTTGGCGTAGAATTGTTTTTGCTGTTCAATTTTTCGTAAAGGGCAAGATTCAACTTTTCCTTGATAATTCGTGGGTTTTCGCCTGCCTGTATTGAGAGCAGGCCTTCTATAATAATATCTGATATCATTCTTTCTCTTTCTGATTTTACTTTTATTTTATTTGCCATGGGAATGAAAAAAAGATTTGCAAAACCTACACCGTACATAGTGGCTAAAAATGCCGAGGAAATTTTTGAGCCAAGCTCATCAGGATTGGATAAATCTCTTAAAATGCTTACCATGCCCATGACAGTGCCAAGAACTCCCATTGTCGGAGCAAAACCACCCATAGCTTCAAATACCTTTGCACCCGACTCCGAAATACTTTCCTTAAGTTCAATTTCCCTTTTAAGAATATCTTTTATAAGTTCGGCCTCAATGCCGTCAACTACCAGCGCAAGCCCTTTTTTTATCAATTCGTTGCTGCTGCTTTGTGCATCCTCTTCAAGACTTAGAAGGCCTTCCTTCCTAGCTTTTTCAGATAAGCCGGCCAGTTCGTTTATAATATCTGCTTCATTATACTGTTTTTGCTTAAATACCAGATTCATAAGTGCCGGGAGCTTTTTTATCTCAGAAAGCGGAAAAGCTATGAGGGTAGCGCCGAATGTACCTCCGAATACTATACAAATGGGAGGAATAAGCAATAATTTTGACAACAAGCCGTCCTCAAGGACATATCCAAAAAGAATTCCGGTTAAACCAAGTACTATACCGATTATTGTGCCTATATCCATAAAATCACTCCTATTATAACTGAATGCTGCAAGTTATACATAATAAATTGATGATTAAGAGAAACTTTTCAATAAATGAAATTTTATTATTGATTTATAGTTCTAATTGTGTTATTATTTACGATAGTTTAATTAAAATGGACGCTTATTAATTTTTTAAGCTCTCTTGTAATTAATTTATCGGAAATACATAGTAATAACTTAATAAAATTTAGTATTGGTTAAGGAAGCAAAGGTGCCGAATAATAAACTTTGGAAGTTTATAGCGAAAAGAGCGTTGGTTCTTTTTATTTTACTCTCAGTCTTGAATATTGTGTTTATGGAGGAACGGTGGCTTATATTAGCCGGACTTGCATTAGGATGTTCATTTAGCATACTGAAACTTGGATCTTTAATAAATACAATTTCAGGTATTATGCTAAAATCTGAAAAGTCCGATAAACATACCGGAGTAATTGTTAAATTTTTAATTAATCAGGCTGTTACGATTGTGTTGCTTGCGGCTTCGATATCCGTTAGCTTGTGGCTTTTTGCAGGGATGACGGCTGGAATATTATTGGTTCCGGCTGCGGTATTTGTTAACAATATAACTGAGATTCTTGGAATTACGCATAATAATTTTGAGTAAGAGGTGTGGCAAATGTCAATTAGTGAAAAACTCCAGGAAGCTATAGGATCCCATTCCATGTTCCACATTTTTGGTATTCCCATTACAGATACGGTTTTTGTTATGTGGATTGTAATGGCAGTTCTTATTATAGGAGCCCTCATTTTGACTCGAAAGATGGAAACAGTGCCAAAGGGCAAACAAAACGTCGTTGAAATCGTTGTGGAATTCATAAATAATTTTACGAAAGATACCATAGGACACCATTGGAAGCACTTTGCACCGTATGTCGGTACTATTCTCCTGTTTCTTGTGGTATCAAACATAATATCCATTTTCAATGTATTCGGAATTTTTCATGTTCATATGAGACCTCCGACGAAGTCGCTTTTTGTAACAGTTCCTATGGCATTAATGTCTATTGTTATTGTTCTGGGTTCCGGTATAAGATTTAAAAAGTTTTCCGGCTGGCTTAGGAGCTTTATTGAACCAATGCCGGTAGCAATATTCACAAAAATTCTGGATTATTTCACCAGACCACTTTCATTATCTCTTCGACTTTTTGGAAATATAATAGGTGCTTTTATAGTAATGGAGCTTATTTACTCTGTTGTACCGCTTTTTGTTCCGGCATTTTTAAGTATATATTTTGATTTGTTTGACGGCATTTTGCAGGCCTATGTTTTTGTATTTTTAACAACGCTTTATATAGCGGAAGCTATAGAGTAAGGGGGTGAGCAAATGAGTGTAGCTGGATTGATAGCAATAGCAGCCGGTATTGCGGTTTTTACCGGTTTTGGAGCTGGTATAGGTATAGGTATAGCGACTTCAAGGGCTGCGGAAGCAGTTTCCAGGCAACCGGAAGCATCCGGTAAAATAATGAGTATTACAATAATCGGTGCAACCCTTGCAGAGGCAACAGCAATATACGGATTCGTTATTGCGCTGATTTTACTCTTTGTTAAGTGGGTAGCATAATAGTATATGTATATATTATGAAATTGGAAAGTTCGTTATTGGATTGTTAAGGTTTATGAAGTATTTGACGTATGTGGAAGGAAGAGATTTATTCTCTTCTTTCCCATATTCAATACCGTAATTTTCTACCCTGCTTAAAGTTAAAATGAGATAATAGTCGGTTAAGACTTGGAATAAATATGTTAAAATGTCCCGTAAGTCAGGACTGCAGGTTACTATAAGGAGATGATTGTAATGCTTGAATTAAATAAGGAAACAATTACAACAGCTATTTTTACTGTAATAAACCTTTTAATACTATATTTCTTTTTGAGGAAAATTCTTTTTAAACGTGTGACAGAGTTTATGGAGAACAGAACCAGATCAATAAAGGATTCCATCGAAAATGCCGACATGAGCAAGGCAGAGGCATCGAAATTAAAGCAGCAATATGAGGATCAGATAAGGAATGCCAAAAATGAGGCCGATAAGATACTCAATGATGCCCGCGCAAGAGCAAACAAAGAGTACGATGCAATTTTAAGCGCTGCTAAGAAAGATGCCGAGGGCATATTGGCAAGGGCAAGAGAAGAAATCGAACGTGAAAGAGAGCAGATGGTTAAGGATGTAAGAGGCCAGGTTACAGGGCTAGCTTTAACTGTGGCATCTAAGGTACTTGAAGCAAATATGGATAATGAAAAGAATAAGGCACTGGCAGAGAAATTTATTAATGAGGTAGGTGCAGCATAATGCCACTGGTTGAGAGAAGATATGCGGAAGCATTTATAAATATAGCAGCAGGTGCCGGAGATATAGACAGCCTTCAGGATGAATTACAGGGTTTGGTGGACTTGTTTAAAAGCCAGACTGAGTTCAGATCCTTTATGCTGGATCCTGAAATTAAAATCGAAAATAAAAAGGCTGTAGTTAGAAAGGCTTTTTTAAATAATTTAAAAAAAGAAACAGTAAATCTGATTTTGCTTCTTCTTGACAAGGGAAGGATAAAATTTTTACCGGGTATATACGAAGAATTTGTAAGGATGGCAGATAAAAAGAAGAATATACTTAACATGACAATTATTTCTGCTGCAAGCCTGGATGAATCACAGGTTTTAAGGATAAAGGTAAAGTACGGGAAACTCTACAATGCATCCACCGTTAAAGCGGACGTCAGGGTTGATAACTCTCTTATCGGCGGAGTGAAAGTAAAAATAGGCGACAAGGTTATTGACGATTCATTGAAGGGAAGGCTTGAAAGCCTAAGAGAGCTGCTTATAAAGTAAACACAGTTAGTGCAAGTTTCATATACACTTTTATCAGATGAGGTGACGAGGATGAATTTAAGACCCGAAGAGATTAGTTCGATAATAAAACAGCAGATAGAAGGTTACGGTGCAAAGGCAAAAACCGAAGATGTCGGGTATGTTCTACAGTCCGGTGACGGTATAGCGAGAATATACGGGCTGGAAAGCGCTATGTACGGTGAACTTCTTGAGTTTGAAAACGGAATACGCGGAATGGCCTTAAACCTTGAAGAGGATAATGTTGGATGCG
>JAEZNF010000440.1 GCA_023441845.1 Bacillota bacterium
TTTATACATAAGTGATGACGGAGGACAAACATTTAAAACCGCCAAAACCGGTCTCATTCCCGCTTCGGCAAAAATCAAAGCGGTTCCGGGCAAAGAAGGCCATGTATGGATTCCGGGTTCGACGGAAGGTCTTTTCTACACAACTGACGGCGGTGAAACCATAAGTAAAGCAGATGGCATTAAAAGGTGTGACGTGGTTGGATTCGGCAAAGCTAAAACAGGTTCAGATTACCTTGCCATATACATCTGCGGTGAAACAGACGGACTATACGCTGTCTACCGCTCGGATGATATGGCCAAAAACTGGGTGAGAGTGAATGACGACCAGCACCAGTACGGTTCTATAAACTACTCAATTACCGGAGATTTAAGAGTTTATGGGCGTGTTTTTGTTGCAACCAACGGCAGAGGAATAGTTTATGGAGAACCGACAGGCGCTTCACCTACTTTACCTCCACCAACTGCAACAATCAAGACTTCCCCTACAGTTACTCCATCAGCATCGCCTGTAAAGAACCCTCTGGATGTAAATAATGATGGTGCCATAAACATGACCGACGTTATGGCAGTTGCAAGTGCCTTTAACAGTGTAAAAGGTGACAGCAGATATGTGGAAGCATATGATTTCAACAAGGACGGCGCCGTAAATATGAATGATATTATGATGCTTGCAGCTAAATTCAATACTAAGGCCTAAATTATAAACAAGTATTTCTCCGTAATAAAAGGCTCTGGACCGTCAAGCCCCGGAGCCTTTTCCTGATTTCCCTTTAAAAACGGTTTTATCAGTCATATTCATCTGTTAGTGAAAAATCCTTATTTATTTAATTTCAATCACTCTGTTACAAATGCGATTAATCATCTGCTTTGCAAAAAGTTATATCCGCTGCCTGGCTGATCAGATATCTAAGTAAACTATGGCTTATTTCGTCATACCCTTGTTGATTTTCTAATTATATATTCTTAAAGGTAACGAAAAGTGAATACTAAAAGGGTAAGAAACTCGTTTAACGAACTCCTCACCCCAGAAGCTAAATCTCTTGAAAGTAAACTTGTTATTTACAGCATTGTATGCCCGCCGTCAACCGGCAAATACACACCTGTCATAAACTCTGAAAGATCACTTGCAAGGAACAGAATCGCTCCGGCTACATCACGCGGCAAACCATTGCGGCGCAGCGGACAGTGTGCAGCAGAAGCCTCCTTTATCTTGTTTGACATGGTCGCCGACGCGTCGGTCAATGTAAGACCCGGTGCAACTACATTAATTCGAATTCCATCGGGACCAAGTTCCTGGGCCGCCGCTCTCACAAATGCATCAAGCGCCGCCTTTGATGCACTATGCGCACAATAGCCATGCTGGGCAAGTTTGGACATAGTGCTTGACACAGCAACAATGCTGCCGCTTTTACGCTCAATCATCTCAGGTATCACTGCTTTACTCAGAAGGAAAATTGACTTGAGCTCACTAACAAGTTTAAGTTCGAAATCATCCCATTCCAAGTCAACAAACGGCGCAACCTTGAAGCCCATAGCTGCATTTGCAACCATGACATCTATTCTGCCGAACCGACGGCGAACCTGATTTACGAGCTCATCAACCTGCTGTTTATCTGTGATATCGGCCTGGAATATGTCTGCAATACCTCCGTCCTCTTCCACTATTTCCTTTACCATTCTGGCCTGTTCATCGCTCTTTAAGTAGTTAATAGCTACAGAAGCGCCATGACTTGCCAGAAGCCTTACAGTGCTCCGGCCAACCCCTCTGCTTCCACCGGTCACAAGAACCACTTTATTTTCAAGAAGCCCCGGTACACGAACCTGCTGCCCCCTGCCTGAAGATTTCCGTAATACATTAATTGCCTGATATTCATCACTGTCATTTAATTTACTGTTTGAATCTACCAGAAAATTAGCAATTTCATCAAGACGAGGATGCTCAAACACATACATGATTCCGATTTCGGTGCCGAATCGTTCTTTTATTTTCGTAATAAGCCGCGTTGCTGAAAGCGAATGACCTCCCATTTCAAAGAAGTGGGCTTTTCTTCCAATACGTTCTTCCGGTATTTCAAGAACTTCCGCCCAAATTTCAACAAGTTTCTTTTCCGCTTCCGTTACAGGAGGTTGGTATGCATCACTCTGTTGGATCTTGCCGGCTGATATCTTGAGCCCGCGGCGGTTGAGCTTACCGTTCGGGAGCTTGGGCATTTCAGAAAGCGCAACGAATGCTGTCGGAACCATGTACGGCGGCAGCTTTTCCTCAAGGAACAGGCGAAGTCTGCCGATGTCAAGGGAATGTCCGGGCTGTTCTACATAAAATGCAATCAGCTGACCGCCTTCACCAACTACAGCACGAACACCCATTCCTTCATATTCTCCAAGTATCTTCTCTACATGACGGACATCAACGCGAAATCCCCTTACCTTCACCTGCAAATCCCATCGGCCCAGGTACTCCATATTTCCGTCTTTTAGATACCTGACCACATCACCTGTGTTGTAAAGAACACTGTTTTCCGGATCAGTACTGTAGGGATTGCGTATAAACCGCTCCTTTGTCATTTCATCCAGTTTATTATACCCAAAAGACATCGAAGCCCCTGCCACATGGACTTCTCCTGGAACTCCCTCAGGAACCGGCCTTCCTAAACGATCAAGCACATAAATCTGTGTATTCTGAATCGGCCTGCCGGTAGGAACAAATCCCTGTGAACCATCAAAACCGGCGGTATCGTAGTAGGTGATGTCATTAAGCTCGGTACAGCCGTAATTGTTCAAAAGTACTACACCCGGTAAAACCGCACGGAACTTTGTCACCAGTTCGGCAGTCAGGGGTTCACCGGCAGTTATACATACGCGCAGTGACGGAAGCGTAATACCCTCATTTTCCAAATACGCAAGTACTGTCTGAAGGTGCGAAGGAACGATGTTAAGTCGGCTTGAATTGGATTTTTTAAGTGCGTCAACAAACAGTGCAGTATCCTTCACGGTATCTGTATCAATAAATGCAAGCGGACATCCATTCAAAAGTCCGGCAAAAATTTCTTTAACTGAAACCGCAAACGCTATGGTTGTCTTCTGCGCAATCACCTCACCAGCCTTAAAGGGCCAATTCTTCTCCAGACCGCTCAGCCAGTTGATAAGTTGCAGATGCGGTATCAGAACTCCTTTTGGCGTTCCTGTGGAACCGGATGTATACATGATGTAGGCAAGGTCACCGGGGTTAATAGAATACTTCTCGATCTTTACTTCATCCGAAGGAACTACAAGTTTCGAATCTACGATCAGGCAGTCCTCATCCTTCAATCCCAGTTTCTCCTGTTGTTGCCCGGTACTAAGAACCAGTTTCGGTGATGAATTATTAAGGATAGTGCCAAGATATGATTCCGGGTATGCCGGATCAAGCGGGACATAAGCCGCTCCGGTTTTCCATACAGCCAGGAAGGACGCGAGAAGAGGTGCGCCTCGTTCCATGCAGACGGCCAGTATATCACCCTTTTTGATACCATGTTCTTTAAGCTTTGCTGCAAGCGCATTTGCTGCTGCTGCAACTTCCTTGTACCGCCATGCTCCATGTGCATCATAGCAAGCTATTGAATCAGGAGTTTTACTTACTTGCTGTTCCCAGCGCCCGACAAAATCCAACGGGTTTTCAATTTCACTCTTAGTGTTGTTATATTCGATGAGCAAACGGTTCCGCTCTTTTGAAGTCAACATGTCAAGCTCAGACAGGCGTCTTTTTCCGTCTTTCATCATCTCGCACAGAATCTGCTGATGATGATGCAGCAAACGCTCAATAGTCTCCTCACGATACAGGTCTGACGCATACATTATCTCAACGTCAAGCTTATTGCGGTCGCCGGTATACGACATCTCAACTTCGCAGCGTGCGTTTGCGCCCTTCCCTGTTGCTGTACGGTAGCCTTCATAGCCCGGATATGTACCGAATTTTACTTGACCGGGCATTTCCACTTGCAGGTTTGTACGTGGAAAGTTCTGGTGGCGGATTACAAGGGGCACGAGCGAACCGGATGTACTGCTGCGCTCAACCGCAGAAGAGTAGACAATACGCTCATACGGCACTATCTGATGTTCAAAACCATCAAGCGATACTTTCCTCACCATATCCATGAATTCATCTACTGTTTTGTCTTCGTCAATAAAAAAACGAAGCGGAAGAATATTGATGAAAAATCCTATAAGTCCCTCTATTTCCGGAAGGATACGACCTGAAGTAGTTGTACCTATTAGAAGGTCATCTTTTCCTGTATAACGATTTACCATAAGTACAAAACCGGCAAGCAAAGCCATAAACATTGTACATCCGTGAGACTTTGCAAACTTCTCAAGTGCTCGAGAAAATTCCTCCTCGTAGTGATATTCAAACCGTTCGCTTGTACTGCCTGATTTGGGAGTTCGCAGGAAATCCGACGGCAATTCGAGTGATGCTTCATAATCAGCCAGATGCTTCTGCCAATATAAAAGGTCATTCGACATGTCGAGACGGCGCTGCCAATACGCAAAATCAACATACTGAACAGGCAGCTGCTTTAAAACCGGTGGTACTTCGTTATAAAAGGCTGTATAACACTCCAGCAATTCCGAGAAAAGTATGCTTTCAATTGACCACCCGTCTGCTGCTATATGATGCACATTTAATAGAAGCAGATGGCGCTTCGGATTGACAGAAAGGAGCCGCCCAATGAAAATCGGCCCCTGTGAAAGGTCAAATACACATGCTGCATTTTCTGCTATATGACGCGGTATTTCGCTCTCTTCGGCAGGAATCACGGGTAATAAAAAGGGCCGCTCCTGAGTGATTACCTGAACCGGTTCACCGCGGGTATTGACGAAAAAACGCGCCCGTAATGTTTCATGGCGCCTTAATATTTCGGTAAGACTTTTATTTAAAACATCAATGTTAAGTGGCCCATCAAGAAGAAAAACTACAGGAATGTTATAGCTTAAATCATCCGGTCTTTTCCGATTCAGCATCCAAAGTCTCTCCTGAAACCAGGAAAGCGGATGCTCTTGCTCACCTCCTTTTTTTACAGGCTGAATACTGTCACCGTTTCCTACACTTACCATTACATACCTCCATGTTTAAACTTTCTTATTAAAAAATATATATCAGGCTGCTCCAATGGAAACAGCGCGATTACAAAATAAAAGGGATTTTTCCAGAGCTGAACCAATAAGATTCTTTTTTTTCATTGTATAATATTTAATACCTACATACAACTAAAAAATCCCTGGCTTCACAAAATCATATTTTACACTTAAACCGACCAAATAGTCCATATCTTTACAAAATAATTATTAATTATTAATCAATATATCGCAGCTAAGCTGCAAGCCTTCGAAGCATGAAAATCACTGCGATAAATAGAGGAACTATATCTTCTTGGAAAAGTATCTTACAGCACTTACGTTAAAGATTTTATACCTTATAAAATAGCGATGCCTAAATGCTTTTTGAGCATTGTATAAATTCAATTTTTTAAGTTGTTTATCTATATAAGACTTTTAAGTAAAAAACTCACTAAAATACATGCTTTTAAAAACAATATAACAAAAAAACAGAGCGATAATGTAAAAATCGTTCTGCCCTTTCAAAAATTAAAGTATAAATTCACCTATTTTGTCTTACTGTCTGAAATTTCAAGCGTAACAATCCGCACTTCGGGCATTTTTACCGACAAATTTCATTTTAACCGGTTTTATAATATGTCCGGTTAGTCTTTTGGCACTTCGTCTCTTTTTAAAAGCACCGCACGGCTTATTTTTGAAGTGCCAAACTTCTCGCGGATTTTATCCATAGCCTTTTCAAGCTTTTCTTCCCTGTCATTTTTCAAATTCGTTTCTGTCATATTAAATATTGAAACCTGATCGGCAGCCAAATCCTCCCCAAAGCCGCATAGGCTAATTCCAAGCAATCGTACAGGCCTTTTATTGTCCCAATTTCTTTTCATTAGCTCAATTCCGGTTGATGCAATATCCTTGCTGAGGTAAGTTGCAGGTATGGTGGCCTGCCGGGTTATAACCTTAAAATCGGAATACTTTATTGTTATTTGAACTGTGCGGCCCTTTTTACCGTATTTGCGTGCCGTCATTCCCACTTCTTCCGACAACTCCATAATCTTAGACTTTGCATCCTCAATATCCAGAACATCACGTGCAAAAGTGAGGGACCGGCCGATTGATTTCATATCATTATTAGAGTGTGGAACTACCGGTGCAGCATCAATCCCGTTTGCCCTAAGGTGGATTTCGGCACCTGACTTGCCCAGCTTATCTTTGAGATGCTGCGGATTGAAGCGGGCCAGTTCACCAATAGTAAATATCCCCATATCATAAAGCTTATTGGCAGTCTGCCTGCCTATACCGTACATATTCTCAACAGGAAGGGGCCAGAGCTTAAACTCAATATCTTTTACAAAAAGCTCGGTTATCCCCAAAGGCTTTTTCATTTCGGATGCCATTTTTGAAAGGAATTTATTTTCCGATATACCTATGGAGCACCACAATCCCAGCTCGTTTTTAATCCTCTCCATTATATTTGCTGCCGATTTTTGAGGGGCTCCGAAAAGTTCTTCACAGCCGGTCATATCAAGCCAGGCTTCATCAATACTGTTTTGTTCAAGCAAAGGCGTGTAGCATGAAAGTATATCCATTACTTCTCTCGACTTCTTCTCATAAAAGGTATGATCAGGCGGGACAAGGTTTAATCCCGGACATAGCTTCAAGGCTTCGTGAATTACCATTGCAGTTTTGACCCCCGATTTTCGTGCTTCATAATTTGCCGCAAGTATTATACCCGTACGTTTTTTAGGGTCACCAGCCACTGCAGACGGCTTTTCTCTTAATTCCGGACGCCTTGTCAATTCACAAGATATAAAAAATGCATTCATATCAACAAGAAATATAACCCTATTCAATGCTACCCCATCCCTCTTCCCTATCTTAATTATAAATTATACATTTATTCTTAAGCCTTCGCTATATTCTTTGCGGCATAAAACAATAAAACAATATCCGGATTGTTTTTTTAACAAGCATTAAATATAATGGATATATTAAGGTATTATTAAAGATAAACAACTTTAAAGCAATTAAGTAGCGAAAAATAGTGATGACTTAACGTTTTTGGCTGCTAATAAATTCAATTATATAGTTCTGGGGGTGGCCTTAAATGCTAAGAAAAAAGGGGTTTCGAATTCTGCCGTTAATTCTTTGTTTAGCGGTTATTTTATCATTTTTCGTCAATATGTTCTTTCCTGCTCCGATTAAAGCATCTGCGGCATTTGCATGCGGAGCAGACGTCAGCTGGCTGCCCCAGATGGAAGCTAAAGGATACAAGTTTTATGACGATAACGGGGTCCAAAAGGACTGCCTTCAAATATTAAAGGAGCACGGAATCGACTCAATCAGGATAAGGGTGTGGGTTAACCCCTCAAATGACCCTTACAGCGGTCACTGCAGTAAAACAGAGACAATTGAGCTTGCAAAACGCTGTGCAAAAATGGGATTTCGAATTATGATAGACTTTCATTACAGCGATTCATGGGCCGACCCCGGTAAGCAGAACAAGCCCGCTGCATGGGTGACACACAGCTTCAGCCAGCTTCTGACCGATGTATACAACCATACATACGACGTTCTAACTGCTCTTAAGGCAAGCGGCGTAACACCCGAATGGGTGCAGGTAGGGAACGAAACCAATAACGGCATGCTCTGGGAAGACGGCATGGCATCAAAAAACATGAAAAATTTTGCGCAGCTTGTTACAAGCGGATACGATGCTGTAAAAGCCGTATTCGGTAATACAAAAGTAATAGTACATATATCCAATGCTCACGATAACAGCCTGTTCAGGTGGATTTTTGACGGACTCAAAAACAACGGCGGCAAATACGATGTCATCGGGATGTCGTTTTACCCTGAGACAAGCAACTGGTCAAGCCTTTTAAGCCAATGTACAACAAACATGCAGGATATGGCGAAAAGGTACGGCAAGGAAGTCATGGTATGCGAAGTCGGAATGGATAACTCAGCTGCCCAAACAGCCAAAACCATGTTGTCCGAACTCTTGCAAAAGGTAAAGTCCTTAAATGACGGAAAAGGTCTCGGGGTGTTTTATTGGGAGCCCCAATGCTACAATTGGGCAAGCTACGGCAAAGGTGCATGGAGTACCAACGGCAGGCCGACGGTTGCAATGGACGCATTTATCGGCTATGGCAGCATTACTCCAACTCCTACATCAATACCCGTTCCTACATATACACAAAGGCCAACTGCAACGGAGCCTGAGCCAACCCCAACATCTGATTTATGCTCATTAAGCGGATACATAGCTCCCGATTTTCCATTAAAATCTGCTGCTGCACCTAATATTCTTCCCGATTTTAAAGTCGAAATAGAAGGCTCAGATTACTTTGCATATACAGACAAAACCGGGTTCTTTGAAATAAACAATATCCCTTCTCAATACTCAAGTGGTTGTGACGTAAGAATTACAAAGCCGGGTTTTCTTGCAAGAGAAATCAATAATGTTGCAGTCAAAGGTTCTGTTAATCTCGGATCATCAAGCTCGCCCGTATTAATGTGGGCAGGTGATGTTTTAAGAAACGGGAAACAGGATAACGCTATCAACATGACGGATATAATGGATATTGCAAAAGCGTTTAATACTTGTAACGGAGATGGAAAATATAATTCTTCATATGATATAAATAAGGATAATTCAATTAATATGTCGGATATAATGATTGTTGCAAAACACTTTAACACGGCAACAGTAAACTATCCTGCCGTTTTTTAGGCAGTCTCTCTTAAAGCATGGATAAATAAGGAATAAACTTAAGATTAATGTTATACAAAAGAAAATATGTATAATTATATTGTCCAATTTTATTAATAGCTATTCGAAGGTTCACTGCAACGTTAAACTTTTTCAATTTTTATTGTAAATTATAATTTACATGTTGAACAATCTTCGCTTTATTGGTAAAATTATACAAAGGCATGTTTATTTGATAAGAATCCCTTAATTCGCATTTATAGGAATTAAGGGGTACTTACTTGGTGAATATTTAACTGTAACAACAATTACATGTTTCATTTTTTCATCGATTCTATAAACAATAGTAAAATTCTTAATAAATAATTGACGATATCCTCTATTTGCATAAACACCAATTTTCCGTTCAGACCCTCGGCGAGATAACTTTTCTAATGATAAAACTGCGTCTTCAAAAGATACTACCAAATTTAAAGCTGCTTCAGGTGACCGAAGTTCAGCAGAAATATATTCATAAATTTGATCAATATCTCTATATGCCTTTGGGAGCAATTTTACTTCATACTTATCCAAAGTGTTTCCTCCTTAAGGACAAAAGGGCTTCTTTTGCATCTATTAAGTTTGAATTTTCACTCTCTGCTTCTGTAATACCAGTATCAG
>JAEZNF010000564.1 GCA_023441845.1 Bacillota bacterium
TATATCTGTAGTGAAGCAAAAAATTTCCTTTGGGTTTCTGCTTTCATGTGCTGCCTGCATTTCCCTGGCAGGCCAGTTTATTATATTTGTTCTTTCAAACATAGGAATAATTGCACCAACTTCAGGAATTCTGCCTCTGATATCATTTGGCGGTACAGGATTTGTAACAAATATGATTCTTGTAGGAATAGTATTGTCCGTATACCGCAGGACAGATATCGTTACCGAGATACATCAGAACTCCTGCAATAATCGGCTTATAAGAATTGAAGACGGTAAACTCATAATTGACTTGTTCGGTTTTAAATTCTCCAAAAACACCGATTAAAGATTATTGGTATTATAAAGAATTCCACCTCATAGAGAAACCGCTAACCATCACGGCTAGCGGTTTTACATTGGTGTTCCCGGCGGGAGTCGAACCCACGGCCTTTCGCTTAGGAGGCGAACGCTCTATCCTACTGAGCTACGGAAACATATTCTTTTAATTCCGTCAAGACACAAACTTCAACGGAATTAAATTATAGAATAAAACAAGGACTTTGTCAACCCCAAATATTAACTATTTCCCGCCCAATTAATAGAAAACACTCCGACAATTTTTTACCAGTCAATATCCTCAGGATAATCCAGATTCAGTGCCACGTCCTCTAAATCACAATTATATCTTCTGGCTGCGTTAATAACCTCGTTTCTTATATCGTTATACTCCGTTCCCTGCTCTGCTATTCTCTTAGCCATAGAAGGTATACTCTTCAAACGTTTTTCTTTGTTCATTTCAAGAAATCTGCAATTTATAAGGTCCAGATACTGTGTTGCATAATTCTCATACCATGTATACCCGCGCACCATTAAATTCATCATACGTTTATACGAAGTATCTGATACGGTATTTTTAATGCATTCCGCAACTCCCATTTGAAATTTACGCACCACAGTAACATTTTTATCCCACTCCCAGTGTTTGCACTCCTTTTTGTACAATAATATAAAGTCATTCAGCGCCATTGTTACAAACATTATTTCAGGCCATATGGCATTTGCAACCAGGTATACATTTTTACTGTGAGCAATGGTATTTTGCTTCTTCATTACATTCTGGTCTATACCGTTATCGACAAACTCCAGTTCGCGGTCCCCCATAAAAGCATGGCGTATATCATAACATACCCCAAGTACTCTGAGGCGCGAACTCTCATAATTGGGATATTGATACTCCTCCCCTACTATTTCATACAGCGCATCATATAACTCTTTAAAATCCATGTAATCTCCATGAATTGAAACTCCGGCGTTATTTGGGGTATTGGTAATATAAATCATTTAAGACCTCTTTCATTTTAATTTTGACCCGACTTTACTATATTCAGTCACTTATGCCTGTACAGTAAACCCGTAACCACTCATTTATCTCACTGATATATTTTATATTATTTTTATAAAAATTCAATAACAATAACATATATTTTCAACTTTATTTTATTAATTGCATAAATCAGCAGGTCCAGCACAATAAAACCCTTTCAAATTGTTCATGTCAATCATCCGTTTTAGAATAAACTATTTAATATTGGAAGTATTTGTGCTATAATAAAATATATATCCGAAAATTTCTTTATTGTGATATGCTTTGAAATGGCAAATTCACCCAAAGGTGAAGGCGCAAAGCTGCGGGCCTAAAGTTTTAAACAATGGCAGCCGGGTTATCGAAGAAGCTTTAGCTATTTGCTCTTTCAGGTTAACCCGAAAGGGTCTTTTTTATTAGAGAGCCATTTCCCCAAGGAAAATCCGTCAAAAGGCGAGTAGGACCAGTCATTCCGCTTTACTTCATTGCTCCGTCCATGCATCGTAGGCCTCGATGGCCCCGAGTCTTTTATTGCCATCAAATCTCCAAAAGCACGGCCCTTACAGGTGCCCCATCAACTCCCTCTACCTTAAGCGGAAGACAGGAAAAGAAATACCTTCCTTCACCGACATCCTTAAGGCGCAAACCCTCTATTACACCTATTTCATGTGAAAGCAAAAGCATGTGTACCGGATGCTCTCCAAGCCCAAAACCGTCTACCGAGAAATAATCCACCCCTACTGTCTTTACGCCCCTTTTTATCAGCAGCTCGGCAGCTGTTATGTCAAAATAGACATAGTCCTTATTAAAGGGCTCTTCTTCAGGTATCAGGCTGTTACGGGTCTTAAAAAAGACCGCATCCCCACTTTTAATTTCTAAATGCTCAATATCATTAGCGGTTATGACCTTTTCGGACTTAAGTTCAAATATATTTACAAGTCCGATAAATCTCGACAAATCAAGGTGTCCTATGTCTTTTCCTTCATCTATAAAGTGCAAAGGAGCGTCAACATGCGTACCGGTATGTACTCCCATGCTCAAGGAAGACAAATTGCATATGTCACCTTTTTTGATAAGCATATCCTTTGTGACCTCCATCCCTCCATCCCCTGGCCAGACAGTCATTCCAGGATACATCCTCCTGCTGATATCTATGATCCTTTTAATCTCCATAATAAACCGTTCCTTTCCATTTAAAACCTGCGCCAGGCAGTATTTTTGACAGCAAAATGATCTTGGGACAACCTCCAGCAGTTTATAAAATAAAATATAACATTTTTATATGAAATTGCAATGTGTTATATAGTAATACTACATTTTTTTGTTTATAATTTAGAAATACAAATATGTTTTCCAAACAGGAGGAATATCCGTTTATGAAAGATTTAAACTTGGCTGACGCCATGGAAGCCCTATTGAAATTCAGAAATGACAGGGATTGGGAACAATTTCATACGCCCAAAAATTTATCAATGTCCATCGCAATTGAATCAGCGGAGCTAATGGAGCATTTCCAATGGAAAACCGATGTAGAAATTGATGAATACCTTAAATCAGGCAAATTTGAAAGTGTAAAAGAAGAGATTGCCGATGTGGCATCTTACTTACTGCTCCTGTCAAACGATCTCGGCATTGACCTGAATAAAGCCATTCTGGACAAAATTAAAAAGAACGGTCTGAAATACCCGGCCGAAAAATGCAGGGGTAGACACAACAAGTACGACAACCTTTAAATCAACCTCTACTCAAGCCGTATTTCAAACCTGTCAAAATAGACCTTTTCAACAAACTGTTCTTTTGAAAAAAAAGTCCTCCTGAATGCCCCAAACTCCTTTGTATTCTTTTTTATCCAGAGGGGAACAGGAATTTCCATCTCCCTGCAAAGGCTTACAAAGCACTTTTCAAGCTTATCCCTGTATGATGTACTTTCATCCTCTTCATCAACAAGCGCTTCTCTTATTAAACTGGTATCTTTCACTATTCTTCCATATAGCCTCAAAGCAAAATCCCTTTCCATGATAAACAGTATTATTTACATATTATAATACAGTATCGGGAAAAAAATTAAAAGACAGCGATTATAATTCCTATAGTAAAAAAATTATTTTTGTTATATACAAATACAAGGCAAATATAATATAATTAGGGCGAATGGCTATTTTTAACAATATATGTACTATAGATAAACCTGTGTTCGGACTAAAATAAAATTATAAGTTTTAGCCGGGGGTGTACCATTTAATTATGGCATTTAATTTTTTTGCTAGGGGAAAAAGGTCTACTGATAATAACTTAAAAAGCAGACTTGAGAAGATTCGTTCAGGAAATACCGGTTTACGTCAAATATTTATTGAAGAAAATTCAAATTTTATCAATAAAACTGTTTCTTTGACTCTGGGAAAGTCAATTGTCCCTAGAAACAGCCGGGAGTTTGATATAGGCATTTCTGCTTTTAATCATTCAATTGACAGCTTCGATTTAAATTCAAACAATGATTTTTTTTCGTATGCCGAAAAGCTCATAAAAGAGCAGATTTATTACTATTCTTTTCAGAACTTAAAGGATTCCAAAAAACAAACTTCTACGTGTTGTAATCTAGAAGTGCATCATCCTTACAGTACGGTTGAAGACCTGGAAGAAATAGCTCTTTTCAAGGAGAACCTCTGGAAGTGCGGAATAACGCTAAAGGTCCTGTCGCAACTTTCACCGGTGAACCCTAAAATTATTGGCATCTGTTTAGGAACAGCGAGAGAAATCGCCCAAAACGATGAACTCTTCAATAAGCTTATCTCTTTAAAAAAGGTGCCTGTTGACAGCTTGAACATAGACTTAAAACTCAGCAAACAGGTTATTAAAAAAAATAACGATTATATTACCGCCTTGAGCTTTTTGATGAGGAGTAATCTTGAAATAATAAAAAGCTATATAAAAAATAGGGAAATGCATTGGAAATTATTCAACGACGTCGGGATAGTATTTGAAACTACCGGCAATGAAACAATTGTTTTCACAGGCAAATGCAGATTTTTAACATCCAAAAATCTTGAACATGCAAAAGTAGGGTATCAGTTAAAGTCAGATAGATTTAGTAAAGGCGCGTTTTTTTTATATGTCAAACGATATTTGCCCTATGCTGTCGCCATTGCAGTTATTATTGCATCTATTTTATCCATAAAAAATATAGACTTTGATAAATTAACCGGAGACAAAGATGTTCAAAGCAAAGAGGTCTTTTCGGCAAGCAGCCCGGTCTCTCCCAAGGTAAAAAATAGTTCTGTAAAAAATAGCGCCGGTGCCAAACAAAACAATACTCCGGAGAACAAAAAGGTTACGTCTGCAAAAAACACGGCCAAAAGCGCCGTGCCTGCCCCTACCGATATTAAAAAACCTACTGCGGCCAATAAGCAAAACAATCCGGCTATACCCAAAGCAACACCTTCAGAAAAGGCGCCAGACTCACCGACTCCTGTATCAACTACTGCTCCTTCTATTGAACCTATAACCAGCCCCGGGTCCTTTCCTACCGTAAAGGCTACGGGAGCACCTGGCCGCCCACGTTTAAGCTCGGATTCGTATGAGGTAAAATTAGGCGATGACTATACCATAACAATGCATATGTATCAGGGCAATAACGGTACTATGTGGAAGCTATATGAAAACGGTAATCTGATTGCATCACTGCACAGCGAAGACAATTCGCCCAACGATCAAGCGGCATCCAGGCTTATAACACCGAAAAGTGCCGGAAATTATACCTATAGGTGCGAACTGTCAAACAGTTATGGCTCGACAAGCAGTTCCACTATTGAAGTTGTTGTTAATGAATAATATTCATAAGGATCATTGGAATAAATTAAACGGCTAAAGCTGTAAAATCCTTACACGCCTATAGCCGTTTTTTGTAAGTGCCCCGTAACAGAATTCGTTTCTAGAAGTCGGGCACAAACAGAGGAAGTGCTTTTTAACATTAAGAAGGACTGATAAATCATTAATTTAAAAAGCATTAATAGTTCATGACCAGCTCCCAAAGAGAACCTTTATACTTTCACTGCGCTGTGATTATGCCGTCTCCCAGCTCGCTTATTACCCTGTTTATCGCATTCAGGTAGGCCTTCACACTTGCTTCAATAACATCAGTGCTTACGCCCCTGCCGATAAAGAACCTGCCTTCTTTTGAGACCTTCACCGTAACTTCACCAAGAGCGTCTTTTCCTTCCGTAACGGCTCTCAAGCCATATTCCTCCAACTCCAATCCAAATCCTACGGCTCTTTCAATTGCATTGAACGCTGCGTCTACAGGACCATCACCGGTGGCTGCTTCCGTTGTTACACTGCCGTTCCTCTTTACGCTGATTACCGAACTGGAAATAACCTTATTTCCGCTGGTTATTTGAAAGCTATCCAGTTCAAATACCTCAGGTATCTCGGAAACATTTTCCTTAACAAGCGCCTCTATATCCCTGTCGGAAACATCTTTCTTTTTATCCGCCAGGCTCTTGAACTTTTCGAAAGCTGTCTGAATATCATCAGGCTGCAACGTGTAGCCTAATTCCTTAAGTCTTTCTTCAAATGCATGCCTGCCGGAAAGCTTACCTAATACCATTTTATTCTGGGTCAAACCGATAGACTCGGGAGTCATTATCTCATAGGTGCTCTTTTCAGACAAAACCCCATGCTGATGTATACCCGATTCATGTGCAAAGGCATTAGCCCCTACTATAGCCTTATTCGGCTGAACATTTACTCCGGTAAGGCTGCTTACCAGCTTACTTGTCTTGTATATCTGCTTAGTATCTATATTGTGAGTAAAACTGTAAAAATCTTTTCTGGTGTTAATACCCATTATTATTTCTTCAACTGAAGCGTTGCCGGCTCTCTCACCCAAACCGTTTATAGTACTTTCAATCTGCGTAGCGCCGTTTAACATTGCCGCCAGGGAATTGGCTACGGCCAACCCCAAATCGTTATGGCAGTGGACGCTTATATCCGCTTTATCTATATTGCCGACATTGTTTTTTATACCCTTTATCAGCTCTCCGAATTCCGAAGGCGTAGAATAGCCTACAGTATCGGGTATATTAACCACAGTAGCCCCCGCTTTTATTACCTCTTCAACTACCTTATAAAGGAACTCAACCCTGGTCCTGCTCGCATCCTCTGCAGAAAACTCTACGTCTTCGCAGTATTTTTTAGCATATTTGACCATGGCTACCGCTCTTTCCAAAACCTCTTCCTCCGACATCTTCAGCTTGTATTTCATGTGGATATCGGAAGTTGCAATAAAGGTGTGGATGCGCGGCATTTTAGCATACTGGACTGCTTCCCATGCCCTGTCGATGTCTTTTTCAACCGCTCTGCAGAGACTTGCCACTCTTACGCTTTTAAGGTTTTGAGCAACTGCTTTAACCGCTTCAAAATCACCGGGCGAAGCAATGGCAAAACCGGCTTCTATAACATCTACGCCCAATTTCTCAAGCTGTCTGGCAATATCCAGCTTTTCATTTATATTTAAATTTACTCCGGGTGTTTGTTCCCCGTCTCTCAATGTTGTATCGAAAATTTTTATCTGGGTAGGCATATTGCCCCCCTCCTTTCTATCATCAATCAATCTCATATTCATAAACATCTGAAATTATAAGTGGCCCGCGTGTCTATCAAAGACCTGCCGCTCTTAATGCCATCTTATAGGTTTATCCGGAGAGGGGCAACCCCCCCCTCCAAATAAATTCTATTTTTATAATTATTATTTTTTAAGCCAGCTCATCATCTTCCTGAGCTCTGTTCCTACCTTTTCAAGCTGATGCTCGGATTCCCTTCTTCTCATTGAGAGGAATTCTGCTCTTCCGCCTGCCTTGTTCTCTGCAATCCAGTTGGATGCAAAAGTACCGTTTTGAATGTCTTCGAGAACCTTTTTCATTGCTTTTCTCGACTCATCTGTTATAACTTTTTTACCGGTGATATAATCGCCGTATTCGGCAGTATCACTGATTGAATACCTCATGTAAGCGTAACCGCCCTGGTTAATGAGGTCAACAATAAGCTTCATTTCATGGATACATTCGAAATATGCTATTTCAGGCTGATATCCGGCATTTACAAGAGTTTCAAATCCGGCTTTCATCAATTCGGTAACACCGCCGCAAAGAACTGCCTGTTCTCCAAAGAGGTCGGTTTCTGTTTCTTCTCTGAAAGTTGTTTCAAGAATGCCGGCTCTGCCTGCTCCGATACCTGAAGCATATGCAAGAGCATAATCCTTTGCCTTTCCGGAAGCATCCTGGTATACCGCATAGAGTGCAGGTACTCCCCTGCCTTCGTTATACTGGCTTCTTACAGTGTGTCCCGGTCCTTTTGGTGCTACCATGATAACATCAACAAAGCTCGGAGGGACTATCTGGTTAAAGTGTATGTTAAATCCATGGGCAAACATTAAAACATTGCCTTCCTTGAGGTTCGGCTTTATACTTTCTTCATAAATGTCCGCCTGGAGTTGGTCGGGAACAAGTATCATTATTACATCGCCCAATTTTGCAGCTTCATCGGTATCTACCACCTTTAACCCGTCGTTAACTACCTTTTGACGCCTTTCGGAAGTCTTTGACAATCCTACTACTACATCTATGCCGCTATCCTTTAGATTTTGTGCATGCGCATGGCCCTGGCTTCCATATCCAATAATCGCCACAGTCTTTCCTTTTAATAAACCCAGGTTGCAATCACTATCATAATACATCTTCGCCATCGGTTATCACTCCTCATCGTTATGTTTTGCTTTTATATATTTATTGCCTCTCTCGATAGCAATAGTGCCGGTTCTTACTATTTCCTTAATACCAAACTGTTTTAACATATCCTCAAGAGCCGCAACTTTATCGGTTCCGCCCGATATCTCTATTGTCAGAGTAGTTTTTGATACATCCACTATCTTGGCCCTGAAAATCTCCACTATTTGAATTATTTCAGCCCTCGTAGCAGCAGTTGCACTTACCTTTATAAGGGCTAATTCCCTGCTTACGGAGTCGGACCTTTCCAGTTCTTTGATCTTTATGACGTCAATAAGCTTGTTAAGCTGCTTACTCACCTGCTCAACAGTATATTCATCGCCATCCACAACTATTGTAATCCTCGAAACTTCAGGATTTTCAGTCACACCTACCGCCAGGCTGTCAATGTTAAACCCTCTCCTGCTGAACAAACCGGATACTCTCGAAAGAACACCCGCATGGTTTTCTACTAAAACCGATAATATGTGTTTTGCCATAATTACCCCCTCCTCCCTTCTGCTCACTTTATAACTAAACCTGTCTACAGTGTAGGTTCCTCAGGATCTACAATACACTCAAGCAGGTATGGTTCGCCATTTGACAGCATTTTCTTCAAAGCGTCTTTGACCTGTGAATTGGATGTAATACGTTCACCTTCAAATCCGTAAGCGTCAACCAATTTGATAAAATCGGGGTT
>JAEZNF010000629.1 GCA_023441845.1 Bacillota bacterium
ACATACACCTGTATGTCTGCTTCTGAAATTACAACCGGGATTTTACCAACCAAAGCAGCTTTTGTAGCTTCAACCTTATTTGGTTTGCTTGGTGACGCCAAAAGGGTTGTAGAATTAAGTAATGATGAGTTAGCGCTGACAACTTGACATGATGTTTGTTCCATTTTGAATCCTCCTTTACTTCACATGAAGAAGTAACTTTATTTAATTCACTATTTATGTTATGTATGAGAAACAACAAATGTTACTTATGTAATTTGTTATTATATATCACAGACCCGTCTTTTTAACGTACAGCACGAACATCTTACAATACCGAATACATTTGGATACTATTTATGTAACACTTTCCATTTTTGGATTATATAATAAAACAGTATAAAAAATATATTATAAATTCCGATAGGGGATGTGTTTTAGTATGAAAACCAAAAGCAACCGTACTCGCTGGAGTTATGAAATGGAACGTAAAGGCCTGGGTAAGCTCTGGGAAGCTTATGGATATAATAAATCCAAATTAAATATTCCTGCCGAACAATTGAATAAAAATGAACCTGATGTAAAAAATCAGTCTAAAAAAGAACTTGAAGAAAACTCAGTCAGTCAATCTTTAGAGATGCCCTCAGAGAATCAAAATAATGAGACTTTAGGTACTACTTGTATTGATAAGGAAAATATCGGCATGCAGCAAACGGACACACCTTCACATAAAAAGTCATCACACATTCTCTGGAATGAAGACATGCTAAAAAAGTCTGCCAATGGGAAGCCGCTGACATCTTATATCGAAGAATATCTTTTTAAAGAAAATACATACCATAAAAAAGATGCCGAAAAACCTTATGAAAAACAGACTCTTGAGCTTCATACCCATGAAGATAATTATCAAAAAAATGATACGGAAGTGTTAACCAACGTAGAAGCCGAAACGGAACTTGAAGCAAAAGCGTCACAAGAAATTGTTCAAATAGAAGAAAATGATTGTAATCTTACTCCAAATTCGTCAGAGTCAAAAGAAGATTCTGTATGTGGTAATGAGTCGAACCTTGATAGTAAATTAGCCGGAAATGTTGATAGTCCAGAAATACAGGATTCAGATAAATCGGTATTTGAAGTATCTCCTGATATTTCAGATTTGGAATCCAATGATATATTTGAGCCGCAAAGTCCGGATATAGACAGTGAATTAACCGAAAACGTTGATTACTCTGAAATACAGGATTCAGATAAATTGGCATTTGAAGTATCTCCTGATATTTTAGATTTGGAATCCAATGATATATTTGAGCCGCAAAATCTAGATGTGGAATATACATTTAACAATATGGAATTTGCCGATAGCAACACATTTGATGACGTTTACATTAATAACCCCAATAGTTCAAAAACAGAGATTCTCTTTGATTATGAATCTATGTCTTATAACGACACTCCAAGTTTCCCTGCTTATGAGGATATGGCATGTATACAAACTGTAGAGTGCGAAATATCAATTTGACATTTTTAGCGGCACCAGTACTTTGTAAAATCTTATTCTTTACTTTTGTTAAGTTAAAGATTTAAGATTTTATTAAAGTACCTCATCCGTTTGCGGTCTACATAACTATAACTTTTAGACATTACAAACCATTGTTATCATATATTCAAATTTTATTCTACCCTGCTAAACAAACGTGCATACTTTGAAATTAAAAGTATGCACGTTTGCTTAACAAATATCGTTAGCTTTTAAAGAATAAAATAGTATATGAATACGATGCCTATTTTCCTTTATTTACAATTCAGATAAATCTCCTTCTCAATTTGAGACACCATAACGCCATACTCCGGTTCAGGTATTTTTATGCCTGCATCCCCCTGGAGCAAAAGCTTTACGGCAAGGTACGGGAAGTTGACCCCTGAAAAGCAGGATATCCAGATTCCGCCCGACATCCTTGGGTTGACTTCAAGGAGCTTTGGACAATCGCCGTCAAACCTTACCTGTATATTAAACACGTATGATAAATTGAATATCCGTGTCATTTCCCTTGCCATTTCTATTAATTCCCTTGACTCTTCCAGAAGCCTTACCCTGCCGTCCACCTTTTTTCTGGGCACTGCCGTTAAAAGCCTTCCGTTATAAGCAAGGCAGTCAATGCTGTATTCATACCCTCCTATGTATTCCATAACCATTGTATCTATGAACGTCTCTCTCTGTGAGAGCTTTTTCATTACGCTTTCAAGTGAAACCTTATAGCCGGAAACAGAAAAAAGGCTGTCTATGGAATCGGCGTTTTGGTCTATTATCCGAAAGCCCGTAGCTCCCTCTGACAAAACGGGCTTGAAGCATACCCTGTGGCCCTTCCCTTCTATATCATAATAAGCTTTTTCAAAGTCGGCTGCGTTATTTACAACCCTGTATTCCGGGATGTTAAAGTTTGAATTTCCCTTTAATGCTTCATAAAACCTGGCCTTGTCGGACAATATATCAAGATTTTCGGAATCACAGCAAATTAAAAGCCCGGTTCCCAATTCCGAAAACCTTTTTGCATTCTTTGCTATCTCCGTCATATTGGATCTCGGTATAAATATGTCTATGCTGTTTTTCCTGCAAAAATCAAGGCAAAAATCGATATAGCTTTCTTCATCCATTACTTCTTCAACCCCGCTGTGGTCACATGCCGACAGCACAGCCGAATAAGGGTTTCTGTTGGTTCCGAAAATCTCAAACTCCGTTTCTCCGTTCTGCTTTATAAGGTTTATTATGTGATATGCGGTATTAAACCAGTTATTAAACCAGATTCTTTTTTTCATTTGTTATATTCTCCACTCCCCGGTATCCATAAGCCTTCCGAAAGCATCAAGTATTTCACTGGATGCCTTAAAGCCTGTGCCGGGCGTCTTTATTCCGTTCTCCCTGTTCTTTAACGCATCATATGCCTCTCCATGTGCCGGCATTATTTTGTAATCAGCCATTTCCAGAAGCTCCAGGTCCATGACCGAATCTCCGGAAGCAGCAATAATATGGCCCGGTAACATGTTTTTTATGTATTCGATGGCATTCCACTTGTTTACGGCCCTGGGTATAAAGTACAATTTCCTTCCGTGAAGGCAGGACTGCCAGTTTGAACTCTCTATATAGCTTACATATTCCAGAAGGCCCTTGTCCGGAATCTTAAGATTATCCACAATGCAATAAAAAAACAGATCTTCAACCTCCCGGATATCTAAAACCCATGAGCTGTTGTAAATCCCGTTTACAAAGGTTTCCCTTACTTTTTTTATAGCTTCGCATTTGGTGCACAAGCTTTCTCTTACACATCTCTGCCAATCCTTATCCGGTTCTCCGTCAATCAGTATACTGCCGCCATGGTTTACAACCGCAAATTTAGGCACAATGTCCCTGAAAATCTTTATTCTTCCGTATTGCTCCATAGTCCTGGTTGTTGCAGGAACAAATATAGCCTTGTCCATCAAGCTCTTAAGATTTTCCAATGTATCACGTAGTATATATGAAATGATTTTGTCATCCTTCGTCTCTATGGGAATGACACTTGATTTTAGTCCTTCCTCAATAAACTTTTCGGAATAAATCAAGGTCTGATCCAGATCGCTTACAAAAATCAATATTTATTCTCTCCCCATTGTTTTAATTATACCTACACATTTGTAGGATTTCAGGTCAAACTGCTCAACCTGAACATTCTTTTCCTTTGCCAGAAGCATTACATTTTTTAAACTCACATCATTGATATCCTTAACAAGCACCTTCCATGGCACCCTTCTTAATAAAACCCTTGTGGTTTCGCCTATGCCTGGCTTTATATGGTTTACATCACTTATAGCAAAGGTCTCCCCTACTGTTTTTACGTCTTTCATACCTATCCAGCCCGGTTCTTCTTTATGTCCGCAATTTTTAACCTCATTATAAACAGCGTCATCATCTATATTCTTAAAATGTTTTGAAACGGTATCTACAAAGTAGTTTGACAGGTCTTCTCCTTTAAGCTCCCTGTAATATTTAACCCCGTGAAAATCGTTTTCACCGATTATATCTGTCCGGTGAACAGTCCGGCTTAAAAGCCCCGAAACAGTAGAGTTAAGACATGCGCTCGGTATCAGGAAATCTTCCCTTGTTCCGAATGTATTCACACAGTATCCGGGATCAGCCAGAACCGCAAGGTCCGGATTCAGGTAAACACCGTATTTATCGCAGAAATTCCTGCATGAATCATTAAGGACCGCTGTAATCATTCCCTTTCCTGTCCACCCGTCTATAAACTGGATTTCCTTG